>CAILIB010000001.1 GCA_903834195.1 uncultured Candidatus Berkelbacteria bacterium
CCTTGCGAGGAATTGCCATGGAACGGGTTGCTGGACATAAAACGCTTGTAAGCGCATCATCTGCGGATGTTGAGTTCTACAGCCTTCTTAAGCTAGCCCCAGCTACCGACAAACCATTCGATACTCGAAGTTTTTCAGTTCATGAAGGGCTTACAATCGATATTTTGAATGGCGGATATCCGGTAAATTTTGATCGCACAAAAAATGCAACACCTGATAATGACATCGTACTCACCTACTCGCTCATGTATTTGGCAACTATGCAGGCGGTGGAACTCCTTTCTACCAACCAGGTAGAAGGCAAAATGTATAATCTAGAGCGAACCTCTCAGAAACACCTGCTCGAAAAATGGGTAGAACTAAAAGTAAAAGCCGGAGAACCAGTAGATTTAACTCCTGAGAAACAAGCTGAAATTATTCAGTACAGTACCATTGAAAACGGCGAAGAAGCCCCAAACGTTTGGATCGAGCAAACTATACCTGCCCAAGCTCAAAAAGAGTACAACGAAATTGCCAGCGCATATCATACCGATGCAACCCAACGCGATGATCGCAAATATCTCTTTGTACCAAGCGCACTTTCGCACCTCGGCGATATTACCGGAAAGACTGTAGCCGATTACGCCACAGGAAGTGGATATTGGGCTCGCCTTCTTAAAAAACAAGGTGCCACGCGAGTTGTTGGCGTTGATATATCAGAAGAAATGCTCAAAATTGCCCAAGTAGAAGAACAAAAATTCTCAGAAGGAATTGAATATGTGTGGGGAGACCTTCGCAATTACACTTCAGCAGAGAAATTTGATCTTGTGTTTGCAGCCTTTCTACTCAACTACAATGATGAAAGAAGTGCACTTTTCGCGATGTGCCAAAGTATCAGCGACAGCCTTACCCCTGGTGGAAGATTTGTCACACTGACACCAAACCCAGACAAACCTGAATATGACGGTAGTAAATACAAGTACTCTGCCGAAATGCTCCATGGAAAAGCTGAGGGCGATCCCATTACATTCACAAACTTCGATAACCACAACCAGCCGATATCCTTTACAAACTACTACTGGAGCAAGGCAACCTACGAAGAAGCATTACGCTCCGCCGGCTTTACCTCAATTGTGTGGCACCCACTGATCGTTTCTGAAGAAGGCAAACAATGTTTTGAAGCTGGATATTGGGATGAGTACGTTCAAGACCAGCACATTATTGTGCTGGAGTGCTCAAAATAAGCACAAGTACTAAGGTCGCAGAGTACCTGCGAAAACCTGCCACGCCAATAGTGACTTTGCAACCAAACTGAGAATAATATATGCCTTTTCACCGTACAAATAGTCCTTCCAAGGACCGATCTTTTTGTACTGTAGAACCATATTGATCGCAAAACAGTTGAAGAAAATGAAGATTGAAACAAAGATCCAATAGACGAAGGTAGGTGCTGCGCTGCCGTGAGCGTAGCCAGACCAAAGGTAAGTAGCAATCACAACCCAGGGAATAGCACCAAGGAGACAGCCAATCCAGTACGAGAGCCAATTCGTTGTTTTAGTAGTTTGGTTATGTACTTCCATTACA
Organism: uncultured Candidatus Berkelbacteria bacterium; assembly: GCA_903834195.1. Classification (GTDB taxonomy): domain Bacteria; phylum Patescibacteriota; class UBA1384; order CAILIB01; family CAILIB01; genus CAILIB01. The sequence goes on from CAILIB010000001.1 coordinate 1,564, forward strand.
AGACCCATCAAATTCATTCCAGCGACAAGGAAGAAGATCATCAGTAAACTACTCAAGTCATAAATTCCAACCAGGAGCGAAATCGCCACCATCATCACACTTGCTGAGATTGAGTACTCATACCAACGTGCCTTATTCATCCCTTTGGCAAGATTCGCTTCATACGTTGGTCGGTAAACCGTGCCAATTATGAGATGAAACAGAGCAGAGAGAAAGAAAAACCCTGCCACCAAAGCTGGTAGAGACAAGTTAAATGCGAAAGCAGTAGCTGGAACTAATGTTTTTGAACTCTGATCAAACGAGAGAAAACTTGTAGAAATTGGGAGTGAAAAGCTGCGACTAAGTGCCAATACTGCAAACCCTTGCAAGGCATGGAGTGCCGCCATAGTGAGATTAAAACGGTTTAATGAGCGAAACTGCAGTGTACTCATTTCAGTATGTTAATTATATGAACACAGTATACTCTTTATTTACTCTGCTTATATTCATCCTGTAGTCCAATACCATCAAAAATAGCACCCATCCACTTTTCAATTCGTTCAGTACGCGTTTTTGATTGCTTTGCAGCTGCAAAGTACAATAAATACCCACGTTGGCGACCTGGTGTTAACCTTTCAAACGCATCCCGAAAGCCAGAGTTCGTATTAAAGGCATCTTGCAACTCGTCTGGCACGTCATACTCTTCTGTTTTGCGATATTCAACTTTCAAACCAGCTTTATCAACGGCCACAGCTTCCTGTACGCACTCCTTAATAAGCGACTCCATGCGAATCACATCTTTCGCCGACGTAAAGCGAATTTGTCGACCGGATTGAACATTTTCAGTCTGTTGAACCAATATTCCAGCCGGATCTTTCATGAGTGCACCTTTAAAAAACAACAGGGCAAAGTACTCTTTAAACCCGTGCATAAGTACGATATTTGCGTCGTCCAAGGTATAACACGCCTCTTCCCATTTCAACTCTTCAGTAAGGCCGCAGCCCAATAGAATTATGCGAAGAAGCTCAAATTCTGACTGCCAATGACTCATTTTCTTGATTCGCTCTGTAACAAGTGGGTTCATACAAAAGTTTACCTATTGTCATTATCCTAGCAGATTATTGTTCTGCTATACTGACCGCATGAATACACAAACCTATACCCCCGGAGTTTGTAACATTGGACCAGCTGAAATTGCCTTACGTAAGCGCGTTGGATGGGTTTCAGCCAGCTTTTCTGTGTTACTTCTCATTGTTTTATGGGTAACACACGCGCCAGTAATATGGCGCCTGGTACTCTTTTTCCCATTTACCGCTGCTGCAATTGGTTTCCTGCAAACCGCTTTTCATTTCTGCGTTGGATATGGTTTATCTGGGATGTACAACGTACTCAAACCTGCCGGAAAAGCAGAAAGTGTTGAGAAAAGTGAATACCGTAACGCTGATCGGATAAAATCGGTTCAGATTTTACTCTACAGTATTATAATTGGGATCATTCTTGCAGTTAGTATTACACTCATATAAGGAGTAACGAAAACCTATGTCTCATAAGTCGTTTGGAACGCTTCTGTACGAATTAAGTACCGCCGCTGAACAAGTAGGAATCGGTGCTCAGTACAACCACTATAAAAATCCTGAGATTCTCTATTGTGTTGTTTCTTTAGTAATCCTAGAGGCAACTGACGAAGTTGCAGTGACGTATTCTCCAATTACAGAGCCAGGCATTAGTTTTGTACGACCACTCACCAGTTGGCTTGAGGAAGTTGAAGGTATAGGCGGAAAACAACAGCGATTTTGTCGGGTTAATTAATATGGACACTACCCCGATTGCCCAATTTCTGTGCAAAGCTAATCGGGCTGGATATGGCAACGCGGAGACAGTCGAGACTACTGAATCTGATGGTTCACACAGCATAACGTACACAGAAGACGGCTGGAGTTTTCATGATAACTATTTTGGCGGCGAACCGTTTGGTGGGAGAGAAGTTATCTTCCATAATAGACATGCAGTTTGGATGATGACGTACTTTGGGGGCGCAGTTGAGAAGGCTCCTAACATTGGCGAACTGTATTCATTTTTAAAGAGCGCACTTCTAAAATTTCCAGAAGACCTCCCCTTGCGTGGACCAAGTAGTTTTAGTGATGGTGACTGGAATTACACCTGTGATATTAGTGGTGACATGTCTAGCTTCATTGGAAAAGAGCGTATTGAGTTTAAGAATAACGTACTCTTTATCACCCATTTTAATGGTGGACTAGTTGATATCCAATGAACGTCACATTCAAATACGATCCAGGGATGGAAGTGGAGCAACTTAAATATGGATTAACAAACCCATTCAATAATAAGCCGTCAGACTTTGGAATTGAGCTGCAAGAAGCTGTTATAGATATAACTTCAGCATCTGAGGTCAGTGCATATATTTCTGCAAAAATAGCATCTGAAAATATTGAACCAGAGGCACTTTGTACAACTTTTACTAACACATGGAAACCAATTGAGAAACGGGCTCATTCAACCTTTAAAGAATTCTTTAAAACTAAATGGGAACCTGGTGAAATTTCTGCCTATCTAACGTTTTCTAAAAATATTTCCTACAACGTGAAAAGAAGATTTTACTTTGTATCTTTAGCTAAAAATCCACCAACCCCGATTAAAACCACATTGCACGAAGTGCAACATTTTTACACCCACGCAGTTCTGCAATCAATTTTTGAATCTAATAATTGCGGTGCATTTTTTCCTGATTTCAAAGAAGCCCTCACCGAAGTACTTAACCTTCAGTTTTACGATGCTTTAGATACAGCTGATGTAGGGTATCCACAACACAAAGAAATACGAGAGTGGATACGCGCACAGTTCGAATTCAATATGTCAGCACACGAAATAAGCAGTGCGTATATTACTTCAATGCGCTCTACTTCGCTTTAATTTGGCAGTATCTGGGAGGTTTACCATAGCACCAATTAAAATTCCAAACGTCACCGCCATTGCCAAGTTATCCGCCAAAATATGCAAGAATAATGCATTAATGAGAATTCCAACAATTGCTAATTGAACACCAGCACGTGCCTTGGAAAATTTAAACGCATAGGCAAAAAACAACAGATAGGCGGCTAATCCAACCAATCCAATTTCGTAGAGAATCTGTAAAATCCATGACTCTGGAATAAAGGTTGGCGGTCGTGCAATACTTGCTGGTCCTGCAGTTCCTGCGCCATGACCAAATAACACCATTCCGAAACTAGAATGCTCCATTCGATCGGCAGTGTCACGCAGTGCAAACACATGTCCAGTTTGAGATTCGCCATGGGTAAATACATCAGTTGATTGCACATCTGCTAAATGTGTAACTGCAAGTTGTGTCACTCCGAAGACGAGTAGCACTCCTAACAATGGAATAGCCGAACGATATCCCTTCTCTTTCCAGTCAATAAACGCTGCGTACAAAAGTGCAACGAGCAACCCAAGAAGCGCACTGCGCGAGTAGGTTAGTACAATAAGAAACCAAGAGAGATATATCCAAACACTGTATCGTCCAACACTTTCGCGCCAGAGAAACATACTTAACACAATCAAGTACGAAGCAAGTTGATTTGGGCCAGCAAAACTGGAGTAAACCTGCGAAACATTACCTGGAATTTGAAACTCCCGCTGCCAGCTTATTGCATCGAGAAATCCATCCGATGAAAACTGCCAAACAAGTAATTGTACAAACGCCACCACCACTACAATTGGTAAAATGATCCGTGCAATTTTAGTAAACATTCCCAGATCAAAATCGAATAATCGCGCTGCAAAGTAGGCACATAACACTGGAATACAGTAGCGCAGACCAACAATTTCATCACCTATTGAACGGTGCGACCAAAAAATTGTCATTGAGGCAAGAATAATTACCCCAAGCGCAAAATAGTCTGTCCACTTAGTTAATAATTTTAATCGGTGAACTCCAAACCCTAATACTATCGCAATGAGAAGCACTGCCTCGTACCAGTATGAGATTGCAAAGAATGCTTTTCCATCAACCCCATGCTGAGCTATTGGTCGTAACCAAAGATTTCCGAGAGGTAATACAATAAGTACGAGGGCAAGTGCCCAACGACCGAGTAATAATTTCTTCATATGATTTATCATATCTGACTTTTTAATGAAAAACATCTGAGCAGAATTAGCTCTCGATAGGAGCCTCGTGATAAACTATAAGAACTATCAATCAATCACTTCCCTATGAGTATGACACTCCAAGAAGTTCGCGAAAATTGTGCCAAGGCGCGCAACTTAATGCAGCGAACGCACAACGATAAGTTTGCAGTTGGTGCATTCAATATCGACAATCAGGAAACATTAATCGCAGCCTCAAAAGCTGCTCAAAAGCTCAATTCCCCTATCTTAATCGAGGTGAGCCACGGTGAAGTTGAAGCAATGGGTCTGCCAACCATTCGTGACATGGTGAGCAACTACAAACGTGAGTACGGCATTGAAGTCTACCTAAACTTAGACCACAGCCCGAGTGTTGAGGCAGCCAAAGCCGGTATTGATGCTGGTTTTGAATTCATTCACATCGATGTGAGCCAAGCAGACCACAACGCAAGTGATGAAAAAATTATTAACGACACTAAAGAAATCGTTGCCTACGCCAAATTCACTGGTGCAATTGTTGAGAGCGAACCACACTACTTTGGTGGCGGATCTAACGTATTTACCGACAATATTGATTACGAAGAGATTAAAAAAACCTTCTCAACTCCAGATGGCGCCCGCGCATTCGTAGATGCAACTGGAATTGATACTTTTGCTGCTGCGGTTGGTAATTTACACGGCCGTTACCCAGTTCCAAAAGTTCTCGACCTCGAACTACTCCAACAAATCCGCAACAATATCTCCTGCAACATTAGTTTGCACGGTGGAAGTGATACCCCACTCAACTTCTTTGTAGAAGCAGCTCGTATTGGTGTGAGTAAGATCAATATCAATACCGACATGCGCTTTGCCTTCCGAAAGACTCTTGAAAAAGTACTTTCAGAACACCCTAATGAGTTTGCAGTTATCAAACTTATGCCAGAAGTCATTAACGCAGTTTCTCAGGTGGTTGAGGACAAGATTCAAGCCTTTGGCTCATCCGGAAAAGCCCAAGCCTAATCAAAAGTCATAGAGAAAACCGCTCCATATGGGGCGGTTTTTTAAATCGAAAAAATAGGAGGCACAACACTGTGTACCTCCCAATGGGGCGAATCCTAGTGTTTTAGTACTGAGATTCCACCGGAATGAATTGGAACTGGCCCGTTGAGCGGACCGAATTGGTCGTGACTATCATCGTTAGATGTAGCGCCGTGAGAAGGGTTCTTCGGGAACGAAGCGTGTCGATCGTGTGAGTTTTTCATACTGTCTCCTACCAAAGCATTTTTGATTCTGCATTAACCAAAAACCCCTCCGTACTCGGGAGGGGTCTAGCTTGAACCATTTCAAATCACACCATTCACGAGTACGTTCGAGGAATATGATGATGATTACAACGCGCAATTACACGACGATAGCCACCAAGATCCCCCTTAAGCCACTTGGCAATACGGGCAATAGTGGTAGAACTCATACCGGTTTCAGCAACAATACTCACATATGACTGCTTTGCGTCGAGCATTTGGGCAACCTTAAAACGAGCTGCAAATTCAGTAATCTCAGCCTCGGTTAACAAGTCACGAAAAAATCCCTTTGCCTCATCAATGTTCTCAAGGGTCAAAATGGCTTTAAACAGATTTTCCGAGTCGGGAGTTTCCCAGGTCATATGTGTGATTTACTTTACTTAGATAAAGTACCATACACAAAACCCAGTGTCAACATTAATACGAAATCGGTATCAACGTCATAATAATTGACGGCTTGCGCCCAGTCTTTTCAACCACAAAACTCTCAACTAATTTTGTAGCCTCAACACGCATTGCATCCTGACTAACTGTATCTGCAGACTGATTAACCTTGTCACGAATTTTCACCCGAATCTCGTTTAAAAGTGGCATACTATCGCGTAAGTAAATAAATCCGCGCGAAATAATATCGGGTGACCCAATGACTTTCTTGGTTGTAGCATCATAGGCACAAATAACCTGTAGGAACCCTTCTTTTGAAAGAGAGATTCGCTCATCAAGCACTTGGCGACCAACGTCACCAACACCAAGTCCGTCAACTAAAATTGGCGTACTCGGAATGTACTGATTAATACATGTCGCGTTCCCCTGCCCATCAAGTTGAACAATACTTCCATTTCGTGAATCAAGAATTTTATCTGCCGGGATACCGACTTCTTCAGCCAGAGCCCGGTGAATCCGTAAGTGACTTATTTCACCATGAAGAGGCATGAAGTGCTTAGGCCGTATTAGGGCCAACATGAGCTTCAAGTCTTCTTGATGTGCATGTCCCGAGGCATGGATATCCATATCCAAATACTTACTCGAGATAACTCGCGCGCCGGCGCGGCTAAGAGCATTCTTAACATGAGAAACTGCACGTTCATTTCCAGGAATTACCGAGGCGGAAATCATAACTGTATCCCCTTTCGTAATTCGGACTGAACGGTGGTTCCCTTGAGCCATACGCACTAACGCCGAACGCTCTTCTCCTTGAGATCCGGTGGTAATGATAATGGTTTTTTCATGCGGAGTTTTACGCGCCGTAGCGTCATCAAGCAAAATGTTTTCAGGAAGTTTGAGCACATGTAAACTCACAGCCAGCTCAACATTTTGCATTAAACTAAATCCACACAGTTGAACCTTACGACCGCGTCGTGCAGCGATATTAAAGATTTGCTGCACGCGGTTAAGGTTGGTGGAAATAGATGCAATGATGAGCCGACCGGTAACATCACGAATAACTGCATCAAGTGATTCTTCAACCACTTTTTCAGATACCGTGTGACCTGGTTTGTCAGCACCAGTTGAATCGGAAAGAAACAGATCTACCCCCTTCTTACCTAATGAGGCAAGATGGTGTAAATCCATCAATTCACCATCAGCTGGCGTATGATCAAACTTCCAGTCTGTTGCGTAGACGATACGGCCGTTTGGCGTTTCAATTTCGAGACCTAAACATCCAGGAATATTGTGAAGGAGTTTAAAGGTTGAAATGTGAATTGACCCAAACTGCACCGAATCAGTTGCATCGCTGAGCACGTGGTACTGGCACTTCTCGGCCAGGGCAAACTCTTCAAGCCGTTTACGCGCCATACCAAGTGTGAGGGCGGTTCCATATAAAGGTGGGAAACCAAGCCGTTCAACGATGTAAGGCAGCGCACCGACGTGGTCGAGGTGGCCATGGGTAAGAATAAGCCCCCGAATAGTCTCTTTCTTTTCTTCAAGATAAGACACATCGGGAATAAGGTAGTCTACACCTGGATAGCGAGCATCAGGAAACATGAGTCCAGCATCGATAATGACGGTGTCACCATTATATTCAACGGCGGTCATGTTTTTCCCAATTTCTTCCAAACCACCCATTGGGATGAGTCGTGTGGTATTTCCAGGAGTTTGACGAGAGGTTAACGGAGTAGGCGCAGTACTTTCAGGTACGTAAATGGCGCCTCCAAAAATTGTAGGCATGAAAAATAACTAGAACATGCTATGGTATCAGGCTTGCAATCCACCTGCCGTACGCATAATAACTGGCGCCGGACTCGAGGTGGTAGGGCAAAAAATGCGATACCAAAGAATGTTTTCAACTAAAATAAGCGTTTATCGCAGGAACTGATCGGTAAGGCTTGCTGGAGAGTGCAAGCTAAAGAGAAAAGAGTCTTTGAGAACGTATAGGATGATTCCTATTTGTCAGTAGTATAGCTGTTTATGGCCGAAAAGTCAATCCACATAATGGAAGGTAGTCGGAATTTTCTCGCATATAACAGGTTGGATAGCGTATACTTACCCCATGATAATCGCAGTAATAGGTGCACAAGGCCGCACCGGAAAAGCATTCGTAAAAGCAGCACTTGCAGCCGGACATACTGTCCGAGCTGGGTTTCGAGGTGAACGGACTCTCACTGAACACCCTCATCTCATCCCGATTCAGTGTGAATCCACAAATCCTACTCAAGTTGAAACACTTCTCAAAGGTTCTGACGCACTAGTCAGTTTAATCGGACATGTTAGTGGCTCCCCTGCTGATGTACAAACACGCTCTATTTCTATCGTACTTTCAGTAATGAAAAAGCTGGGAATGAAACGAGTTATCAGTCTTACCGGTACAGGCGTTCGCTTTCCTGATGACAACATTTCACTCATCGATCGTTTTCTCAATTTTGGTGTAGCCTTTGTTGATCCAAATCGGATTAAAGACGGTATACATCACGTTGAACTCTTGAAAAATAGTTCAACTGATTGGACAGTTATCCGTGTGCTCAAACTTGAAAATACACCTGAAAAACCATTTATTCTCACACCTGGTGGGCCAGGCAAAATAATTGTGAGCCGTGAAGAAGCCGCCGCCGCAACACTTCAAGTTCTTACTGAGCAGAGCTTTATTCAGCAAGCTCCAGTAATTAGCCCAGTACTCAAATAGACCTCGTGTCGTAGGCCCACTGCAGTAACGCCTGACGCTGGCGAGGACGACATGCAATATCCCCCGGTTTACAGTTGAGTTTGATCTGAGCTATGTGACGACGCATCGCTTTCCAGCGCTTAATTTGCCGCGCATCTTCAAGCTGAATACGACGACCCATGTAGTACCGACAGTACCACTGGAACCAACCACGTGGGTCTTCTGGGTAAATCCACCCTTTTGCTTTCCATATTTCATAGGACTGACTGGCTTCAATTTTGAAAAAGTTTTGTGAAGCATCAAATGCTTGCGATAATTTTGCATCTATAAACCACTGCTCTGGAAACTCAGACAAATCAACCAGATATGCTCCACCAAAAACTCCCAGCGCAAGCATTTCTGCCGGCGTTAAATCAGGTGAAAATTCTTCAGCAAAATTCTCCCCTTCCGGCTCTATGCAGGTATACGTATATCCATCCTGCCAGGGATCGTGTGATGTAATTGTGTGTGGAGAAAAATGCATTGATGTCATAACTTGATATACTTTATAGTAACTCAATTAAATTCAGATTATGCAACCAGAACTCGAGTTTGCAATTTCACTTGCACACGCCGCCGGCGAGATCATGAAATCTCACATTAAAATTGGCATGAAGTGGGAAATGAAAGATGACAATTCACCAGTTACTGAAGCTGACAAACTCATTAACTCAATCGTAATTGAACGCGTCAAAGAGAATTACCCCTCGTATAGTATTGTTGGTGAAGAAAATAGCTTTTATGTTGATGGAAGTGAATTTAGCTGGGTCTGTGACCCTATCGACGGAACGATTCCGTTTTCGCACGGTATTCCAATTTCGATGTTTTCCCTCGCGCTTACACAGAATGGCGTTCCTATAGTTGCAGTACTGTACGACCCATTTTCAGATCGATTATTTCAATCCACTACGGGAAATGGCTCATTTCTGAATGGCACGCAAATTCATGTTTCAAGTCAGAGCCAATTAAAAGGCGCTACACTTGAAGTATGTGGAAGCAGCCAAATGCCCCTTGTTGCTGGGACAGGCTGTAGAGTCACAAAAATGTACTGCGGAACCTGTCCTTCATCACTCCTTGCGTGCGGGCAGTATGATGGAGTTTTGTACCCTGGCAAATCATGTTGGGATATTGCAGCTATTAAATTAATCGTCGAAGAAGCTGGTGGAAAAGTTACCGATTTAAACGGCAACGAGCAACGATACGACCAACCGATTAACGGAGCTGTGGTTAGCAATGGGGTTCTCCACGATATACTCGTCGCACTCACTAAACGCTAAAATGCACACCATTCCTTTTACTGAAAAAATCGAAGGTAAAAAACAGGCAGCATTTGTCATTTTTTACTTAAGAAAGAAATTTTTACTCATAGTCAAATGAGTACTATTGCTGAAATCGCCGGATTAAACCTTCAGACATTACTCAGCTAAGCTGTCTGATTTTCTTGATCACGTAAACTTTGAATAAAATCTGGCCCATGCATATGTGCCAACTCAGAACGAGGTTTTGTAATACTTTTAGTTATTCCTTTTGGGATGGTTTTTACCAGCTCGTCGATTTCGGATGGTGAAGATATGAGCATCATATCGCCAATTTGCATGACACCGTACTTTTTCTGCAGTTTTTCGGTAACAGCCTTTCGGGCAGTATCGTACTTCTGTTGCCATGTTTTGACCATGCTCACCTTTCTGGTTACCAGTGCATATATCTCATACTATACGTTTTATTTTGAAGAAGAATGTAACATACATTACATTCTTTCAAAACCGAAAAGACTATCTTTATGTATGGCTACAGATTAAAATGAATACATATTTTAGCGAGGGGATCTTACATCTATATGACTACTTCAGACACATCTACACTTACCCCTAGAGAGCTAGTTCTGCTCGACATGCACTGGCGCGCCGCCAACTATCTTTCTATTGGGCAAATTTACCTCTTAGAAAATCCTCTTCTCAAGGAACCTCTCAAGTCAGAACATATTAAACCTCGTCTACTTGGGCACTGGGGCACTACACCTGGATTAAACCTCCTCTACACTCACCTGAACCGCATTATTAAAATGCACAATCAGGATATGGTATTCATCGCCGGACCTGGTCACGGTGGACCTGGATTAGTTGCCTGCACATACCTAGAAGGTACCTACACAGAATTCTACCCAAACATTACTCAAGATACCGAGGGTATTCAACGCCTATTCCGTCAATTCTCTTTTCCAGGCGGTATCCCAAGTCATGCAGCACCTGAAACTCCAGGATCTATTCACGAAGGTGGAGAACTTGGCTATGCCTTAAGCCACGCGTATGGGGCAATTTTTGATAATCCTGATCTTATCGCCGCTTGTGTCGTTGGTGATGGTGAGGCTGAAACTGGTCCACTTGCAACAAGTTGGCACTCAAATAAGTTTGTAAACGCAGCCACTGACGGTGCAGTTCTTCCAATTCTTCACCTCAACGGGTACAAAATTGCCAACCCAACTATCCTAAGTCGCCTACCTCGTGAAGAACTCGAAGCTCTCATGACTGGATATGGGCACGAAGTGTTCTGGGTAGAAGGTACCGACCCACTTGCAGTCCACAAATTAATGGCAAGTACACTCGACATTATTCATGCCAAAATCAAAGAAATTCAACGTGCAGCCAAAGCTGGTGAAACGACTGAACGCCCTCGATGGCCAATGATTATTCTAAAGACACCAAAAGGCTGGACTGGCCCAGAAAAGACTGCTGAAGGCCTTCCTCTTACTGATCACTGGCGCAGTCACCAAGTTCCTCTCGCTAATGTCAAAAATAATCCAGTTGAATTAGCCGCACTCGAAACCTGGCTCAAGAGTTACCATCCTGAAGAACTATTCAACGACGATGGAACTCCATCGTTTGATATTGCTGAAGTGCTTCCAGAAGGCACTAAGCGCATGGGTTCAACTCCGTATGCAAACGGTGGTATTCTCCTTAAAGATCTCCGCCTGCCTGATTTTCGAGATTACGCCGCAGTAGTTGAATCCCCTGGTAAAACACTTGGTGAGGCTACGCGCGCACTGGGTAATTTCCTACGCGATATTATGGTAGAGAACGAAGAGTCACGTAACTTCCGTCTCTTTGGTCCTGACGAAACTGACTCAAACCGCCTTGGTGCAGTATATGAAGTTACTGGAAAACAGTGGCATGGCACCTTACGAGATTCTGATACCAACCTTGTTGCCGATGGGCGGGTAATGGAAATTCTTTCCGAGCACACTTGTGAAGGTTGGCTCGAAGGATACTTGATGACCGGACGTCACGGTATGCTGTCTTGCTATGAAGCCTTCATCCACATTATCGACTCGATGGCGAACCAACACGCCAAGTGGCTTAAAACGACCCGCCGTATTCCATGGCGCCGTCCGATTGCATCACTTACGTACCTCCTAACATCACACGTCTGGCGCCAAGATCATAATGGATTTAGCCACCAAGACCCTGGTTTCCTAAACCATATCGCCAACAAAAAAGCCGAAGTAGTTCGTATTTATCTGCCACCTGACACAAATACACTTCTTTCAGTTGCTGACCACTGTTTACGCAGTCGTCAGTACATCAATGTGATTGTGGCCGGAAAACAGCCAGCTCTACAGTTCTTGGACATGCAAGCTGCTGTTGCTCACTGTACAATTGGGCTCGGATCCTGGGATTGGGCATCTAATGATCAAGGCAATGAGCCTGATGTAGTTCTTGCATGTGCTGGTGATGTTCCTACTCTTGAGACACTTGCTGCAACCGACTTGCTACGTCAACTTCTTCCAGACGTAAAGGTTCGGGTTGTGAACGTAGTTGACTTGATGACACTACAACCACCGAGTGAGCACCCACACGGTTTACCAGAAGAACAGTA
>CAILIB010000002.1 GCA_903834195.1 uncultured Candidatus Berkelbacteria bacterium
AAAACAAAAACACCAGGCGATTAAACCTGGTATCTTTGCTGGCAGGGCCAACGGTACGGACGCTCACGTTCTGTTCTTTCAGTGCTACGCACTATTGAAGCGAACAGAAGTGTTGCGCTAACCTCACTCTTTTCCTTCGGAAAAGTAAGGTATTGGTGTGGTCGAACCTGGTTCTCGTCCCGTTGTTAAATCTCAACAAAGAAAAAGACCCACGAAGTGGGTCATTTTCTTTGGCGGGGCCAACGGGACTCGAACCCGCGACCTCCTCCGTGACAGGGAGGCGCTCTAACCAACTGAGCTACGGCCCCAAGCAAGTGAACGATATATTGCTCTAACTATGCCCAAATACTATAGCTGAACCTGGCCACCTCGTAAAGCTCCCGGAGCTACTTTCCAATGAAGGTCCGTACGCCACTAGAACGGAGTTCATTCGTATATTGCTTCATGCTTTCTTGAATCGTTCCTGCTCGTGAACTGATCATAATAATATGCCAGCCATATGTGCTACGAATCGGGTCTGAAATGGTTTTCACTGGCAATGTAAAGAGTGCATTTTGGAAATCGGCAGAAAATACAGGAGCATCATCTCCGCGCACGGTTACACCTAAGTCACCACCTTTATCACGTGAAGCAACGTCTTCCGAGAATTGCTTAGCAATATCGGAAAACTTGGTAGGGTCAGTAATTTTAGACTTAATATCCACGGCTTTGAGGCGGGCAGCTTCAACCTGATCGTTTGTAGGATTTGATGGGAGAGATATAAGAATATGACTCACATGCACGTGCTCAAGTAATTGTTGCTGTATAGCTGCTTCAACGAGGGATTCTTTGACCCAAACCCGAAATTCAGGAATTCCAATTGCGTCCCCGTAGTTTTGGTGCAAAAACGTCACTAAATCGTCTTGGTTGCCGATTTGAGTGTAGATATCCTTCATTTTTGTATCAACGTCCTCGTCAGTAACGATAATGTTGTTATTCTGTAGCGCTTGTTCGTACAGGGCGCGATTGGTGAGCTCAATTGCAACAAACTGCTCGGTTTGACTGTTGGAACTATCGATACCATGTACTCGAGCATAGGTTTGCCGGGCGGCAACTTCTAACCTAAAACGACTGAGTGGAATATATTCGTGATTCACAATGGCAGCCGGGTAGGGGAAAATCTTCTCAACAAATGTTGTATATTTATTTGTTTTATCAAGGTGATAAATTGTATACGCTGCGGTGCTGACTAGAACAAAATAGATCGCTATACAACTTACTGCAATTAGTCCGGCAAGGCGGATTGGTTTATGAAGCTTTTTCGGGATTCGCTTTTTCAGCTGACTAAGGTCAAAAGGGATCTTCTTCATACGAGTATGTGCACGCCCCAGTGCAAATGGTTATGGGGTTGGCGTAGGTGAATCGCTTGGTGTTGGATCTGGTGTTGGGGTTGGAGTCGGGTCTGGAGTAGGAATCGCAGTTGGAGTTGGGGTTGAAGCCGGGGTGCTACTTGCTTTTGGAGTTGCAACAACTGCGCGAGGAGTGATCGTTGTGCTTGCAATGCTGGATGGGGTAACGATCACTTCAAAGTCGGTTGAGAGAGTTGCATCAACAGTAGTAGAGCTTACACTAAGAATGTTTGTAAGGTAGTTTTGACTGACCTGTTTCTTCCCATTTTCTCGAGCAATAATTTGGGTAGATGTAGTGCTGGTCGATGCAGGAGTTGTACTTACAGTAACAATGTAACCGTAATCTTTAAGTTTTTGGCTCATGGCATCCATTTGCTTAACGGTTGCCTTGCCGTTATTAACTACAGTTACAGTTGGTGCTTCACGAGCTAAAATTGGGTCGGGATTGTTTTTCTGCCACCACTGGTGAATTGCGTCGTATTTGTCGTACCCGAGTAGAGGGTAATTAATATATCCAGCAACCGTATCAGATGAATCTGTTAAGAGGCCAAGGGTTGAAGTTGTATCGAGTACAAAATTAGAAACTCCATCGGCAGGAATATTTTGGTACAGCGAAATGAAGGTTTGAATATCATCGGTCTGCATGTCGGTTTTAAAGTGACTGCCCAATGTATTAATCAAACTCAAAACTTTTAGAGGGTTTGCAAGCGTGCCCGTTGAAAGCGTTTTCTTTTTAATTGCCTGCATGACAATCTGTTGGCGAGCAGAACGGTCAAAATCGCTGGTGGTTTCACGTGAACGTGAGTATGTGAGCGCAGTATTGCCATCCATGTGGTGGAGACCGGCGCTAATATAGAACGGCTTATAATGTACAGTGTCGTCTGCTGGGAAAAATGGGTCAGAAATTGCTTTTGGCACATCGACGTCAATGCCGCCAATCTCATCTACAACATCTTTAATGGCGCTGAAGTCCATGAGAGCAAAGTTGGTAACCGTGATACCGAGTACATTTCCAACTGCATCACGCACAGCTTGCATGCCACTACCGGCTTTTTTAGCTTCAGCTAGGCTATAGACTGAGTTAATTTTTGCATGGCCATAGCCGGGAATATTGTAATAAAGGTCGCGTGGAATTGAAGTGGCGCTACTCTTTTTATTTATCGTATCAATTGAGAGGACCTGAATAGTATCGGTAAGCATTCCACCAGGGTGGTTAGCACCACCAATACCGACAATGACGATATTAAAACGTCCGTCACCAGGTTTAGTGAAATCGGACGCATTTACTGAACTTGAATTGTTCAGGTTTGATTTAAGTACCTTTGAAGTTGCACCTTCGTGAGTAGCGATAACGCTAGTCTTAAAGTTCTGGTAGGTTGCCGCAGCAAAACCACCAATCGCAAAAACAATTGTAATAGCACTGAGCGGTACCCAGCGTTTCCAAGCTCTTTTTTTAGGCTTTGGTTCTACTATGGGTATTTCGCTTGAAGGAAGAGGGGGTCGAATTGAAGGAGTCGGGTTTGCGTCGCTGCTGTACGGGCTGCGGGGCTCATTAACCGGCTGAGGATTTATCATACCAATCCACTATAGGTGATTTGGGGCATTTGATCAATCTGAAGTGATGTGAGGGAGACGTTTTTTAGAGTATGAGCATTGCATCACCAAAAGAGAAAAATCTGTATTTCTCTTCTATTGCAATTGCATATATGCGCTGCAATTCTGCAATCATTTCTTCAGTACTCATCGTAAGAGTTCCTTCAGAACTGTTGCCAATAAATGCTGAAACAAGCGTTAGTAAAGAAGATTGTGGGAGATGAAAATTGGTCATCAGGGCCGAGACGGTTTTGAATTCATACCCTGGGTAGATAAACATATTTGTTTCTAATTCTCCTGAAATGATTTCAGGGTTGCTATGTGATTCCAATGTGCGGGTTGAGGTAGTGCCGACCGCAAGAATAGTATGTCCTGCTGTTTTCTGAGAATTAATTGTTTCGGCAGTTTCAGGGCTAATATATGTGGTTTCGGTATGGAGTATATTTGATTCTATGTGAGTATCTCGGAGTGGTAAAAATGTTCCCATACCCACATGTAAGGTGACTTCTTCCCATTCGTATCCGGCGTTCCGTAATGTTTCTAAGAGCTCCGCAGTAAAATGGAGACCTGCAGTTGGGGCTGCGGCAGAACCGAGTTCAGATGCAAAAACCGTCTGGTACCGTTCATCTGGGGCTTGGGAATCAGTAATGTATGGAGGAAGTGGAACATGACCGTACTGTTCAAATACTGCTTCGAGGTTTTCTTGTGGTGCGTTAAAAATAATTTGGTATGTCTGCATTGCAGAATGATCATCTTTACCAACTATTCGTGCACCTAATGAGGCGTTGGATGAAAGTATGCAAGTAACGTCTTCGCCAAGCTGTATATTGCGACCTCGAACCATGCACTGGTACGTACTATCGCCTACATGTTTCAAGATAAGTATTTCAATTTCGCGACCATCTGCACGTGTTGCTAAAAGTCGGCTATGTCTGACTTTACTGTTATTTGCTACGAGAAGGGTGTGACTTGGAAGTATCGAAGGAAGGTCACGAATTGTACGGTGCTGAATTTCTTTCGTTGCACGTGTGTACACTAAAAGTCGCGCACTATCTCGAGGTTCTACAGGATTCTGCGCAATGAGTTCTTCGGGTAAATTGTAGGAGAAGTCACTTAATTGCATCAACGTCACGACGGAGGCGGAGGTCGTCTGGAAGTATGGCGCCAATACGAGCAAGTTGTGCGGGGTCAGTGATAAGAACTTCACTAATCACGCCAACAGCTTTTGTTTCAGGCATTCGTTGAGATTCTGGGACGCGTTCTTTTGTTTGATTCGACAAACTTGAAATGATACCGACTATTTCATTTGGGTACCGTAAGTTGTGAATTATAAAGTTCTCTTCTTCACCAGCAGTTTGAACTTGAATGGTGCCATAGTTGAACATAGTTTGG
>CAILIB010000003.1 GCA_903834195.1 uncultured Candidatus Berkelbacteria bacterium
CACGGATAACTGACACATCTCCGTTTATCCTCTTGACCACTGAATATTCAGTGCGGATTTTCTCAGCAGCCCGTTCTCCCATTTTAATTCGTAATTCAGGATTTTCTATCAATTCGCTAATACGTATTTGCATTTCTTCAACACTTTGAACAATATACCCATTCACACCATTTTCAATTTGAAAATCTACCATGCCAGATGAAAACGCAACTGGAACTAATCCAGATGCCATTGCTTCCATTAAACTTAAACTACATGCTTCATATCGTGAAGTTTGAATATAGATATCACCCCTTCTCAAGTAGTGAGGTAATTCAGAATTTTGAATGTTAAAGCACGTATCAGCTCCAATACTATTAAAAAGTCTTGAATAAGCATCACCAGTAGATGCAGTTCCAAGGTGAAAAATTCCAATAGTATGTGCGTTCTTTATGTTTTCAAAAACACGATACACTCGATCTATTCCTTTCCAGAAGATAGGCATTTCAGAATTTCCGGCCCTGCCTGTGAACACAACATTTACAGGATATGAGTCAATAATATTCTCAAAATTGCGTTCTTCGAACCAATGAGAGTCAATTCCATTCGGAACAACTGAAACATTTTTACTTTCAATTCCGTACCCATCAACAACTTCTTGTTTTGTTGAATGGGATACAGTAATTAGTGCGTCTGCCCGTTCCGCAATTATTTTATCTAGTTCAAATGAATCTTTTTTGACTTCTATAGCACTTAAAATATCTATATGTTTTGACCCAAGAATCGATGAGAATACAAATTCAAGGCTATTGCTTTCAATCTCACTCATCGAATTTGCGGAATCCTGAAAGCATTTAAAAGAACCTGTGCTTGTCGAGTGAATATTATTTATTATCTTATTCGGAAGATCTACAGCACCAATAAGACCCATTCCATTTCCTATTATCAGATCAAAAGTTCTTAACTTTTCCTGTAATAAACCATAACCGAGAATAGAGTTAAGATTCTTTATTGAACTAAACGAGTGTTTTATAGGTCTAAGTAGCTCAACTTGAAAACCATGTGCCAAAAGCTCACTTTTTAAGAGATCCATAAAAACGGTCACTCCTGAAAGTGACCCTTCTTGCGTACTAATTAATGCTATTTTCTTATCCACAAAACGCTAATCAATGATTGGATTAAGTCGGTATGGTGCATGCTCAATCTTGATTCTGGCTGCATTTGCCTTCTGTAAAACTTTTCGCTCAGCATCCGTGGAAATCTGGTCGGCGTGACGACGATATAGTGTTAATGGCTCTTCAACCCAACCAAAGACTTTGTTTCGATCAGCAAACTTTAAAAGCATCTCATAGTCTATCGCTGCAAGTAATGTTTCATCATACGGAAATTCCGAAATAAGGTCCTTCTTATACACAACTGTTACATGTGGAATAAAGTCACGCTCGTAAAGTTCATCACGATTATAAGGAATAAAAGAGCTATGATTTCGAAAAGCATATGTTCCATCAGGAAAATTATACATTCTACTGTAAAATACATCAGTTTCCGGATGTTCATCAAAATACTTCAGGCTGACCTCAAGTCGTCTTGGTAAAATAATATCATCAGAGTCAGCAACTGCAATTAAGGATGCTTGTGCTAATGCGTTACCAACGTTTCTTGCTGCAGATGGGCCAGGAGTACCTTCATTCCTTACATAATGAATACGTTCATCATTAACCTCTTCCACAATTGCTTTAATATCTTCGGTACTATAGTCGTCAGCAACAATAGCCTCCCACTCTTCGATGGTTTGATTCTTTAAGGAATGCAGTGTCTCCTTTAGAAAATGTGAGCGATTACGCACAGCAATCACTACAGAAATCTTTGGTTTTATCATTTTATGGTCGTTTCACCCTGCTTTGACAATCTAAATATATGAAAATGTTGATTTGCAACATTAACAGACATCAGGTTTAATGTCAATCGCGATGTGTTTATTTTACACCTAAACAAAAAGAAAGTATCATACGTATTTTAATCAATACGTTGACTATTTTCGCAACATCGCCTTATGAGCAGACTTTTTTTCCATAGCCTCAGCAAGTAAATCTTTGTACTCCATCTCATTAGGAGCAAGCTTGAGCGCCTTCTTAAACGATGACTCCGCCTTAGCGTACTGACGCATGGCCATATAGGCCATTCCTAAATTGGCGTGACGCGAAGCATTCTGCTCATCCTGACGCACCGACATTTCAAAGTTGCGAATTGCATCAGCGTAGCGATCCTGGTGGTATAAAACCAATCCGAGATTATTCAAAATGTAGCCATTTTCAGGTTCAAATTTGAGTGCCTGACGAAAGGCGGCTTCAGCATCTTCCCAATCCTCGCCATTTTCAAGATAAATAATTCCCAAGCGAGAATAAGCCTTACTACAACGAGGGTCTTTTGAAGCAGCTTGCAGGTAGAGCTTTTCAGCCGCCTTCATCTCGCCTTTGCGGAAGTGAATGTCAGCATCGGCCATTAACTTATCTACTTCTGCATTTCCAGTAACAGCTACTGGCTCATCCGGAATATTAGCGTCTTCCATTGGAAAACGATCAGCTCCGTTAGTTGGCTGACGTGGTGTAGTTGGTGAAATTTCTCGTGCTGCACGTTTCACTTTTTTGGAAAACTTTGCAGGAAGCGTCCCCCAATCTATGAAAAGGGCTGCAACAATAGCGATCAGGATAATAATAATTGTATAAATCATAGTGTGGTTGAGAATCCTTCCTCAATTACAGGCAGTTGGATAGTTGAGTGAATAAGTGGAACTGAATAGAGCAACTCTTGAGCACGCGCACGATCTGTTGGTTCAAGTAAATTGAAAGTATGAAGACGCTGCGCAATGTGCTCCCTGGGTGTAAGTGTTCGCTCTCCACCACCTTCAATCCGGATGATCCGTACTCGGGAAGCAATGGTCGGTAACACATTCTCACTTTCAGCAAATAATACTGTCCAGAAATACGACGGTGGTTCTTCCAGAATTTTCAGAAGTGAATTAGCAGTTTCTCGACTCAGAGTATCAGCATATGGAATTGCTGCAAGCTTTATGTCACGAACCGGCGTATGGTGTACGTGCTGGTGAAGTGATTTAAGTTGAGCAATTGTTGGCGCTTTCTCCCAGCCATCCACACTCCATCGGTCAGAGAGATGAGCAAATTGAGCAACTTCTTTCCACAACAATTCCCACTGCGCACGTGGCGCAATTACAAGAGAACTTTGAGCGAGTTTTTGTCTTCGTAACTCTATTGATTGCATAGGTATATCCTAGCGCACTTGCATCCCCACTACCATATCAATAGGCTTATGGTGTATAACATTGAGAACAATAAAAACATTAAAATTCTATTAACCAGATCATGAGTGTCCCAAAGGGTCCTAAACCACAATTTCAGGACGTAACCCTATACGACCAAGATAATGGTGAACCATTCACGTTTACTGCCAAAGAGCAGGAGTTTTTCTGGCGCCAAGGGTTTACTCACGTCCCAAAACACAGTCCTGAGCGTCGCAAGATGCTACGTGAGCAACGATTTGCCGGCAAAGATGTTTTTAATGTGACGTGTAAAAAGTGTGGTCGCGTTGGTAAAATACTTCAAGAACCACCTGTTCCAAAAGAAATTCTTTGCGATCGCTGTTTTGATGAAGTTTGGGCAAGTTACCTCAACGATCATCCAGAAGTTGCCGAAGTTCATGAAAAAGCAGCTCAGGAGGCTGAGATGGATCGACAACAGCGTGAAGCTGAGCGCATGGAACGCGATGCACAAGCGTATCAAACAGCTCAAACCGAGGCTGCAAGCTATCAACCGTACTAAAAAATCGGCCCGTAAGGAGCCGATTCTTTATTCGCAAGCGCGTTTACGCAGAAACGGTCAGAAGACCGCGGTTCTTGAGTGTACGAGCACAACGGGTGCAGACTTTAATACCGAGAACCTTTTGGATGTTCGGTTTCATCATGCGACGAGTCTTGTGCATGGAGTTTGGCACGTTGTTGATACCGTGAGGTACCTTGCTGCAGATGGAGCACTTCGCCATGAGATTGAGATCTACTGTTACAATTCTTTTTGTGATAGGCTTTGCATAGCTTACCAGGTTAGCCCCCCTCAGTCAACCCACACTACATGATTAGTTCACCACTTTCAAACATCATCAGCAACCCGCTCGCAGGAATCGTCTTTATTCTTGCAATTGTACTTGCGATTTCAGTTCACGAATGTGCCCATGCATGGACCGCCTGGAAACTTGGCGATCAAACACCCCTTCTCGATGGCCGTGTTACCTTAAACCCAGCTTCACACATTGACCCGATTGGCGCCCTCCTCTTTTTATTCCTCGGTTTTGGCTACGGACGACCTGTTGTTTACAATCCAATGCGTCTACATCGTAAAATCGATGAACTATTAGTAGCTCTCGCTGGACCAGCTAGTAATATCTTACTTGCCCTCATTTTCAATATTTTCATTGCTATAGAAATACACACCGGCACCAATTTTATCGATACTTCAATTCTTGGCTTGGTCGTTCTAGTAAACTTGAGCCTTGCAGCCTTCAATATGATTCCAATCCCCCCACTCGATGGATCCTCAATTGTTGCCTATTTTTGGCCAGAATACCGCTCAATCGTTGGTGGACAACTTGGTATTGTATTTCTTCTTCTCATTCTAATCCTCCCAGGAAATTTTCTCGGCAGTATAATTAATCCAATTATCAATACTTTTTCTTGGATTAGTACGCTATTTGGCCTGATACACTAGTATTTTCGTGGCGCACATTGTACCTCAGATGAAGTATTATGCAATGGGTTAAGCTTCTTGACCTGAATTAGCTGTCTGTAATACTGAAAGACAGGTATGAACATCTCACTGGCGGCTGAGCCTATTTTTTCAATTTCAGGACTAACAATAACGAACAGTGCTTTTACAGCAGTGCTCGTTTCTTTTGCGCTCATTATTATTGCAGCAGTACTACGAGTTGGACTTCTTACGATTCCAAAACGCGCTCAAACTCTTGCAGAGATGATTTATGATGGATTACTCGGGATTACTAAAAATGTAATTGGCCGAGAAGATGTTGCCCAAGAACTTTTCCCATTCATTATTACAGCCTTCTTTTTCATCGTTATCTCAAATTGGTCAGGACTTATTCCTGGTTTCAGTAGCATTCTTCATGGTGAAACTCCTGTTTTCCGTGCCCCTACCAGTGATCTAAATACAGTTATTGCCCTCGCTCTTTGCAGTGTAGCGTACGTGCAATATCTTGGATTCAAATACCGCGGTATTAAAGGATACTTGAGCACTTTCTTTAACTTTAGCGGTCCAATTTACTTTGCAGTAGGAATTATCGAGCTGATTTCAGAAATCATGCGTCCGATTAGTTATTCTTTCCGCTTATTCGGAAACGTATTCGCTGGGGAAGTTCTCCTAGCTGTTATCATTTTTCTTAACTCAACTTTTCTGCCTTTTACCCCAATTATTCCCCTACCGTTCTACGCTCTCGAGTTATTTGTAGGAGTAATACAAGCTCTCGTATTCTGTTTCCTCACCATTGTTTTTGCATCTATTGCTATCAGTGATCACGGCGAACCACATGCCGAGGTGCCACTGGAAGCAGTAGCTGTTCAAACAAGTAAGTAAAATAAGTAGTAGGAGTTCACAATGAATGTTGATTCTGCACGACTGTTCGCAATGGCAATCGCCATCGGTATCGGAGTAGTAGGCCCAGCCCTAGCCATGGGACTTATCGCAGGCCGCGGTCTTGAAGCAATTGGTCGCAACCCAGAGACTGAAAACTCAGTTCGAAACACCATGGTACTTGCCTTGGCTTTCTGTGAGTCATTGGCAATTTTTGCCCTCGTAGTTGCCTTGATCATTAAGTTCGTATAACCCATGGAAGGCCTCGGCATTGATCTACGCCTGATTATCTTTCAGCTGATTAATTTCATCTTGCTGTTAGGTATTTTGACGTACCTTCTTCATAAACCCATTTTGAAATTGATCGAAACCCGTCAACGGGAGATTAAAGAAGGGTTGGAAAATGCCGCCAAGGCTAAAGCCGCCCTTGAAAAAGCTGAGGAGCAGCAAAAAGAAATGCTGGCTGAGGCTGAAAAACAAGGACGTGCACTCGTGGAAGAAGTACGTGCTCAAGCAAAAGAACTGGAGAAGGTTCTAGAAAACCGAGCAGCTGAAAAAGCAGATAAAATGGTTCAACGTGCTGAAGAAGAAATTCAAGCTGATCGTCTCCGTCTGCATACCGAGCTAAAAGGTGAACTTGCTGCCATGGTAGTTACTGCCACGAGCAAGGTTTTGCACGAGAACCTGAAGGAAGAAAAGCGTTCTCAAATAGAAAAAATGGTTAACACACTGTCATGAGTACTGCCAAAACCATTGCTGAACGCTTTATCACCTACCTAAAGGAAGAAGAGCAAATTGAACACCTTGAAGAAATCGCTGGATATATTCAAGCTGAAGCTCTTCGTCGTCAAGAAATTCATGTTATATCTGCCCTCGAACTTGACGCAAAGGAACGAAAATCACTCGAAAAAACCTTACATGAAAAGTGGGGAGAACACCCAACTATTTTCACCTGTGACCCAATTATTCTTTCCGGAGTAATCATCAAATACAGCGACACAATTATAGACCTGTCGGGACGCGCCTCACTTACCGACTTAGCCACTCACCTGAAATAATATGGCAGAAGACACATTACTTAACGAACTAAAGGAAAAGCTTGGTTCTTGGAAACCAACCTCACACGAACAAACCGTAGGTATTGTTGAACGCGTTGGTGACGGTATTGCTTCGGTTAGTGGATTACCAAACACTCGCGCCGGCGAACTTCTCCACATTCAAACAGAAGAAGGTCCTGTTCCAGCCATGACACTCAACCTTGAAGAGCAACGTATCGGAGTTGTAATTTTAGGAGCCGCTGAAAAAGTTCAAGCAGGTATGACAGTTATTGGTACCGGACAAGTTGCCACTATGCCAGTAAGTGCCGAAATGATCGGTCGCACGGTCAATGCACTTGGTGAACCAATTGATGGTCGCGGCGATATTAAAGCTGAAAAAAACATTCCAATCGAGCGTGTTGCCCCTGGCGTAATTACGCGTGAAGGAGTAAATCAACCACTTCAAACCGGCATAATGGCAATTGACGCCATGATTCCAGTTGGACGGGGACAGCGCGAGTTAATTATCGGTGATCGTGGTACTGGAAAGACATCGATTGCCATTGATACAATTATCAACCAAAGAAATTCAGGAGTTACCTGTATTTACGTTGCGATTGGTCAAAAGGAATCAAAAATTGCTCGACTCCGAGCAGAGCTTGAACAAGCTGATGCAATGGAGCACACAATTATCGTGGCTGCCGGCGCTTCTGATCCCGCCGCAATGCAGTATCTTGCCCCATATGCAGGCTGTGCCCTTGGTGAGTTCTTCATGGAACAAGGCAAAGATGCTCTGATCATTTACGATGATCTTTCCAAGCACGCTGTTGCATACCGTGAAATCTCACTATTACTACGCCGTCCACCAGGTCGTGAAGCGTATCCAGGTGACGTTTTTTACCTTCACTCCCGTCTTTTGGAGCGCGCTGCCAAATTAAATAAAGAAAACGGCGGAGGATCACTTACTGCTCTGCCAATTATTGAAACACAAGCTGGTGACGTTGCTGCGTACATTCCTACAAACGTAATTTCAATTACTGACGGTCAGATTTACCTCGAGAGTGATCTCTTCTACCAAGGTGTTCGCCCTGCAGTAAACGTGGGTATTTCAGTTTCTCGCGTAGGTGGAGCAGCTCAGGTTAAGTCAATGAAAAAAGTGGCTGGACCACTCCGTATTGGTTTGGCACAGTATCGTGAACTTGCATCATTTGCCCAGTTTGGTTCAGATCTTGATAGTGAGACCCAGGGTCGTATTGACCGTGGCCGACGTCTTACCGAACTTCTCAAACAACCTCAAAGTGAGCCAATTCCGGTTGGAGAGCAGATTGCCCTTCTATACGCTGGTACACGTGGACTTATCGACAAGATTGCGCCAGAAAAGATCCGCGGCTTCATCGAATTTACTCGTGATGAATTAAGTCGAAATCACGCCGATCTGCTTACAAAACTTTCAACCGAAGCATTTGAAGAACCGCTTGAAGCCGAATTGAAATCTACACTAGAAAAGCTTATTACCTCGTATAGTCACCTCTAATGGCTTCTACTCGCGAACTTCGCCGCCACATTCGCTCCATTCGCGCCACTCGCCAAGTCACCAAGGCGATGGAGATGGTTTCGAGTTCAAAGATGCGACGCGCAATAACTTCAACACTGGCTACCCGTCCGTACGCTGAACGTGCTCTCGCTGTAATTGCCGATTTAAATGCTGCTAGCGGAGAAGTTACTCATCCCCTACTCACATCTCGTCCAGTTAAAAAGGTTACTCTTGTAACAATTTCTTCAGATCGCGGACTTGCTGGCGCATATGATTCATCAATAACTCGTGCTGCTGCTCAATTTATTCAGGAGCGCCAAGCAGAAAAACAGCATGTTACGCTTATTACCTTAGGACGAAAGAGTGAAACAGCTCTCAGTCACTTAGGTTTTACTGCCGAGCAAAGTTATCCACATTCACTCAGTCATCCAGATCCTGCTGATACCACACCAATTAGTTCAATGCTCACTGGTCGGTTCTTGAATGGTGAAACAGACGAAGTCTACGTTGTATGGACAAGTTTTAAGAGCGCTCTCAAACAGGAGACTGAGTTACGAAAACTTCTACCACTCCGGAACGATCTACCTGCCGTCACACCTACACATCAGACCCAATTTCTCTACGAACCCTCCCCTGAAGTTGTTCTCAATTATATTTTGCCACGTCTCGTAGATGCGCAGTTCTATCAGTTTTTACAGGAATCACTCGCTTCAGAACATGCTGCTCGTCGCCTGGCTATGAATAATGCCAGTGAAAATGCCTCTTCGATTATTGATGACCTCCAACTTACCTATAACGGCGTTCGTCAATCTTCAATTACTCAAGAAATTGCTGAAATTACTGGCGGTGCTGCCGCCCTTGAAGAACGTTAATTTATGAATCTATCCACTCAAATTACTGAAATTCTGGAAAACGCCGTGCAAGAGCACGTTTTTCCTGGTGCAGTATTTGGGTATCTGAAAGATGGTGAAGAACATATACACAGTGTTGGACACTTTACATACGAACCTTCCTCACCTGTTGTAACCCCTGACACCGCGTACGATGTTGCATCAGTCACGAAATCAATTCCAACGTCCTGCCTTGTCATGTACTTAATAGATCAAGGCGTTCTAACGTTAGATTCAAAAGTAATTGAGTATATTCCAGAACTCGACAATCAGTATCGTGAAGATATTACAGTAAAACATCTCCTTACTTACACTGTTGTATTTGAAATGGGTGAACGAGGACTGGCTTCATTCGCCGAAGAAGGCCGCGACGCAATAGAGGCTACAATTTTTAAACTTCCCCTCAAAACATCTCCTGGTGAACAATATATATACGGTAATACGATTGGTATATTACTTGGCTTAGTAGCCGAACGTGCCGGCAAAAAACCGCTCAACGAGCTTGCTCAAGACATCTTCTTTACCCCTCTTGAAATGAAAAACACGAGCTTTCTACCCGTTGATATATCACTCATTCCACCTACGAGTAGTGATGACTGGCGCGGTGAAGTCCAAGGACTTCCACACGACGAAGCATCATGGGTTTTACGTCAAACTGGAACAGTTACTGGTAATGCTGGGCTTTTCAGTACAGCTGCCGATTTACTGACGTTCTTGAAAATGATTATCAATGACGGACAATACGCTGGTCACCGGTACTTTAGCACTGAAGCGGTACAAATGATGTACACCAATCAAATCAGCCAACTAGGTAAATCTGCGGGACTGGGTTGGGAATTAAATGAACCCCGATTTATGGGAAGTCATTCTGGCCCTCATACCTTTGGCAAAACAGGATACACTGGCTGCCTCGTACTGGCTGATCCACTCAAAAAACGAGCCCTCACCCTCATATCAAATCGTACCCACCCAACTCGACCAAAGACTGCAGAACAGATTCATTCAGTTCGTTGTCACTTGGCAGACCTGATCCTTACAGCTTAATACCTCACATATGAAAAACTCTGGAATAGTAACACAAATCATCGGCGCTGTAGTTGACGTCCGATTCACTGGTAAAAAGTTGCCTGAAATTTACGAAGCGTTGGAAACTAAAAACGGTGAAGCTCGACTTGTTCTGGAAGTAGCAAGCCACATTGACCACCGTACGGTGCGTACCATTGCCATGGGAGCAACTGATGGTCTAGCACGCGGCACAGAAGTTCAACCAACCGGGTCCCCTATTACCACACCTGTTGGAGAAGCAGTACTGGGACGCATTTTGAACGTCATTGGCGAACCAATCGATAATGCAGGTCCAATTAAAACTGAAGTTCGCTACCCAATTCACCGCGCAGCTCCAGACTTTACCGAGCAATCCACTCATACCGAAATCTTTGAAACTGGGCTAAAAGTTATTGACCTTATTTGTCCAATTCCTAAAGGTGGAAAAGTTGGTCTTTTCGGTGGTGCCGGTGTTGGCAAAACCGTACTTATTCAGGAGCTCATCCGTAACATTGCTGCAGAGCACGGTGGCTACTCAGTTTTTGCCGGTGTTGGCGAACGTACTCGTGAAGGAAATGACCTCTACCACGAAATGAAAGACTCAAATGTTCTCGACAAAACAGCGCTTGTTTTCGGTCAGATGAACGAACCGCCTGGTGCCCGCGCACGTGTAGCACTTACTGGACTTGCCATTGCTGAGTACTTCCGTGATCAAGGCAAAGACCTTCTTCTCTTCATCGATAACATCTTTCGTTTTACTCAAGCCGGATCAGAGGTTTCTGCGCTCCTTGGCCGTATGCCGAGCGCGGTTGGGTACCAGCCAACACTAGCTTCTGAGATGGGTGCTCTGCAAGAGCGCATTACTTCGACTAAGAAAGGGTCAATTACCTCAGTACAAGCTATCTACGTGCCTGCAGATGACCTTACAGACCCTGCTCCAGCTACTACATTTGCTCACTTAGACTCTACAGTGGTACTTTCCCGTGCTCTAACCGAAATTGGTATCTATCCAGCTGTAGACCCGCTTGAATCGAGCTCCACCATTCTAGATCCACGTATTATCGGACAGGACCACTACGATGTTGCCCGTGGTGTACAACAAATTCTACAACGCTATAAAGATTTGCAAGACATCATCGCCATCCTCGGTATTGAGGAATTGTCTGATGAAGATAAAATTACAGTTAACCGTGCACGCCGTATTCAACGCTTCCTTTCACAGCCGTTCTACGTTGCAGAAGTATATACAGGAAACGCCGGTAAGTATGTTCCCCTTACCGAAACAATTCAGTCCTTCAAAGAAATTCTCGAAGGTAAACACGACGACAAGCCTGAAAGCGCTTTCTACATGAAGGGAAGCATTAGCGAAGTTACAGCATGATTAATGTAGAAGTAATCAGTCTCGAGAAACTAGTTGAAACTACACAGGCAGTCGAAGTACTTCTTCCCGGTGTTGAAGGCCAACTAGGAATTCGTACTGGCCACCTCCCGCTTATCACTCCGATTGTTGCCGGTGAAGTCGTAATCAAAAAAAGCGACGGCAAAGAGGAAGTTCTCGTTGTGTTTGGTGGATTTGCAGAAGTATTTGGAAATACGGTTCGTCTCATGGTTGATAGTGCAGAGCGTGCAACTGACTTGAGTGAACATGCTATCCAAGCTGCAATCGAGCATGCACGCAAACACCAAGCTACACTTTCTGGAGATCGTAAAATAAACGAAACACTCACCTCACTTGAGGTTAATGTTGCTCGATTAAAAGCAGTACGCCGTCAACACCACAGAGGGCATTAACGGCGCGAGTTAGGATTTATGACGGAATCCGTTCCGCCACATAGATAAAGAGTCCTGGTGCCATCGACGGATACTCCTGGGCACGTTTTTCTGGGATATGTCGCCAGAGAATTGTCGTTTGTAGTGTCGTAAAGATTCCAATACTAGCTTCAACTTCTAGATCAATTCTCTCCTGTGAACTTCGTGCTTGCT
Source organism: uncultured Candidatus Berkelbacteria bacterium (assembly GCA_903834195.1). Taxonomy (GTDB): domain Bacteria; phylum Patescibacteriota; class UBA1384; order CAILIB01; family CAILIB01; genus CAILIB01. The sequence goes on from CAILIB010000003.1 coordinate 12,119, forward strand.
CTACTTCAGGAAAGAACTGATCACCATTTGGTTTAGAAATCCACAATACTGGAATACTTGTAGATACACGCTTTAAGCTAAGCGGAACTGAAAGCGCTGATCCAATCCATGCCCAATCAAGATCCTTTCGAACATCATCCAAGAGCGTTTCAAGATCTTTTAGAGTTGGATTAGGAATTTGTTTTGCATTAAACCCAATATCCGGATAGATAAACCTTCCGAGGGCATCAGAGAGGCCCGGAAAGAAAGGTTGCATCCTACTTCGCAAAAGCTCAACGGATGAAAAACGATTTGAATTGCTAAAAGCAAATTCGACAGTTGAATAACAATCAAAAGGACTAAACATGCGCCCAGAAAAATCTAATTCACCATTTAACAAGGGTCACCTCACTCGGGAAGATACCAGAAAACAAACTTAATTTAAAGTAAAAACTACTTTTGTAAGAATTTCTTAGCTATTTGAGTTGTCACTCCCAAGCGTTTTAGTTCTACAATTAATTGCTGTGCACGAATGTTTTTTTGAGCTTTATTTTTTAAATAAAGTAATAAAAGTGAATCCCACAATCCAGCCTCTGACACACTCAGAGTTCCACCAATTTCAGAAATTCGACTTGAACTCATAAATTGAACTCTATCACTTGAAGTGTTCAAGCTTTGTACAAGTTGGACTACAATAATTTCCGTATTCCAATTTACAGAGTCAATCATATGCTCCATGAAATATGAAACTACCGTTTCCATGGTTTGCCCAGTCATCAATAAATACTGTGCAACAATCAATCTTTCAGTAAATGGCAGGTAGGCAAAATCAGCTAAGCGAATCTCCAACTCCTGCAAGAAAGTAATAACTTTGGGAAGTTCTTTAGAAGTACTTTTTGTAAGCACAGCTGCACGCAAATACTGGGCGCGTAAAAATTCACGAGTACCAGCAACTTCTCGAATGTATCGTTCAATAGTTACAAGTGGCACATTTTTTCGCTCACCAAATTCAAGAATACTTTTACACACATCAAGTGGAGTAAGTAACCCAATATTAAGAAATGGTGAAAGTGCACTATGTGCACCTACAAGCGAATCACTTAAGAGATCATACCGTGCAGCAAAGTGAATTAGTCGGTCATCTTGAAAGTCAGCTAACCAATCCTTTGCATCATTATGTGTTACAGGCCAAATGAACGGATTAGTAGCACCGGGATTATGTGAAAAATACGTAGCAATATACTCCTGAGCTTCATCTACATACCGATTTGGCTCCATTTCTGTTACACCAGGCAATTCCTTAGAGGTATCATCACGATCTAGGGTTGCAAAACTCCATCGCCCACCTACTGGCTTACCTTCTGCATCAACTAATAATCCATGCACCTTACGAGCTGCTTCGTACACTTTTGCATGTGTAAAATTCTGACCTAACGATGAAATATTTTCACGTGTTAGTAAAAATAAATCTGAAGACCTCTCTTTTGTTGTAATTCCTGCCTTGGAAAAGGACTGTAAGAAGTCTTCATACGTCGTATGATCTGTGATTTCGAAATGTTCAACATCAGTTACACCACGTTTTTTAAGATGTGTTACCACACTTTCAAGATTTGGATACTGCTGAATATCTAGATACTCAACCTCAAACCCTTTAGTAAGCAAACGCTCTCGCATCGCCTGCATACTTGCTCGGTGTAAAATCAACTTTTGTTTATGAAATGTGAATCGAGTAAAGTACTCTTCACTTTCGATAATATGAAAAACAGTGTCCGCCGGTAGACGGGACAAGGTGCTGAACAAATGATTAGGGAAAATTAGCAGATTCATAATAGAATGTGTTGGCCCATTCTAGCAGAATCTGCTCCTAGTGCGAGTACTCAGTTTGCTGAGCCAGTATTTGTGCTAATCGTATCACTTATTGAGTTTCCATCTTGAATCATAAAGTGACCACTAACCTTTCCAGTCACTGGGTCAATTTGTACACATGTTAACGTATAATTTTTCCCAGTACTAACATATGTGTAATGATATGTTGAAACTTCAGGATCAGCTGCAATCTTATTAACTATAGCTATAAACTTGGGATCTTGAGCAAGTATATTATTAGGATCATCTAAATTCTCAATCACACCGTTCGTAGTTGGAGCTAACCCATCAACATTTGAATCATCCATTTTATAGAACTCAATGGCTTTACCAAGTTCTGTAATGTCAGATTTTCGAGTCGCATTCATCGCTTTTATTTTTATATCACCAGACTGGCTTACCGCAGAATTATACTCACCCAATAGAATATCTCGAACACTCAACACGTAAGCTGAATTTCCAAACCAGTCTGTATCAGGCTGATATACAGTACCGTCCATCAAATTTTGAACAGCCGTATTAAATGTACTTGAAACATAATTTTCACCATTTGGAATAGTATCGGTACTTGCAGGCTTATCAATTGAAGGCACTCCATAACTTACAACTTCACTCATACTCAACGAAAATCGAACATTACTCGCAGTATCAGGTTCGGAAAATGTAAGATCAACACTATGTAACTGAGCAGTTTCCGGAGTCATTTCTATTACAGCATCAAGAGTGAAGTCACCTGCATCAGCTACATCTTTGAAATCAGATTTGTAATCTGATAATGCTTTTATATCTTGCAACTTTATTAACGTGTTTTTATCGAGACGCAATGTATATTTTGCATATGCAGTACCATTGTCGCGAATAATACCATTATCCGTACCTACAGCATCAATAATTGCAGCTAACGCTTTCGTATCGCTATCTGAAAGATTTTTCATAATCGAAGTATCAGGATGCATAAAAGTATCCAAATAGCTTTGGGGAACATCTATACGCAACCACTTCCCCTTATCTGGAACTGACTGATATGGGATAAGATTTGATTTTACCAGCGCTTGTTTGTCGCCAGGGAAAAGAAGGGTTGCAAAGGTTAGCTTAGAAGATGCTGTGGGTGTAATAGTCGTTTTAGGAAGTAGTTTAGCGATATCAGTAAAATCTAACGATGCAGTGAGAGAAGTATTTTTTGAAGCGTCCTGAGAGTACCCTAGATCCGCTGAGAAACTGAGTGGCAATAAACTATCAATATTGAACTGGTCTGAAACGACTTGCGCACAAGGTGATGTTTGACACTGCGGGACATCTGCCAATGTATTTCCTGAATCCGAAAGAAATGCCAACGATGAGAAAATTTTACTATCCCCTAGCTGCAAACCTTTTGCTTTATCAATTTTATCCACTGTAAATGAAAATTTTGCAGCACTACTCCCAATACTTGAACTCGTAGTATTTAGAAGCATTTTCCCCAAACTAACAGAGGCCTTTCCATAGGTTCCATGCCACAATAGCGGAAGTGGTGTTTTACGGTATAACTTTGAAAAGCCTGGCAAATACCCATGTTCAGCGAAAGCTACTCCTGTACCAAACAAGACAATAACTACACCTAACGCAATACTGGTTGGAATAAGATATTTTCGAAAATGTACCCGTGCAGTACGAGCAGGCTTAGCCGGCTTAGCTTCTGATTGAACTGTTGACTCACTGTGTGCAAACAATGTTTCAACCTGAAGTGTTTCAGTTTGTACAGCTTGATGTACATCAACTTTAGGAGAAAAAGCTTGCGCAACAAGCTCATCAGACCAACCGGCAGTATGCAACTGAAGTCGAATTTCTTCATCAGAAAATCCACTCGCTCTACAGTTGTCTATATAATTCTGTAATTCCGGGTTCATGAAACGAAATTATGGTGAAGTATACATATAGTATACGGCCAGTGCAGCTATTTTGCTATTTATGCTGTACGAGCTGCAAGGTAGTCTACAAGCCCCACCCACGCTGAACGCGTATCTTCCGAAACATTTTGTTGAAAAACCATATTTCGTGCACTATCAAAATATCGTGTAACTTCTGAACGTACGTACGTTTCAGCTCCACAACTCGTGAAAAGCCACCGTAATCGATTTGGATCAACTGAATTACACCCTCGTATTCGTTCCAACTCTCGTCGATACCGTGCAGGTGCCTTATGCATAACGTATTCAGTCAACATCGTATGTTGCCCATTCACTATCTCTAACATCACAGACTTTTGTATACCTGCTGAACTACCATAGACATCAAGAATATCGTCTTGAAGTTGAAAGGCGAGCCCAATATCTTGTCCGTACATTTCACAAAAAGAAAGCATTTCTTCAGGAGCACCTGAAAGAATTGCTCCAATTTTCATCGGATATATAAAAGTGTACCAGGCAGTTTTTAGTTCTGTTTTGCGTAGAATTTCAGTCTCAGAAACATCAGCAAACGTAGTAACATCTAAATCCAACATTTCTCCAAGCACAACTCGATTCATCATTTGGTGAAATTGTGTTAATACCGAACCCATTTTATTAACAGGAACAGTCCGTTCAAGAATTTCAAATGACCAATTTGCAAGCAAATCACCAACCAATAAGGCCTGGCTACGCGCAATATGATCAATATCACCCAATCGTCCTTGAGAGTACATGTACCTTTTAAGGTGCGCATGAAGGGTAGGTATGCCATGTCGAATTAATCCATGATCAATCAGATCATCGTGGACGAGAGCAAATGCATGAAATAATTCAAACGCGCAGACAAGTTCAGCAATATTATCCACTTCAGTCCCACCTAAACAACTGTACATCGTATACGCTACAAATGGTCGCGCACGCTTGCCTCCAGCAAGTATTATTTCTGAAACATGACGTACAGCTTCCTGAACTAACGGATTTGGAGCATCAAATAGACACCGCTGCATGGTGTCTTCTAGAGTCTTCTCCAGATAAGGCTGAAGTGTATGTTTAAATTGGACAATATCCACCCCTCCATGTTACGGACGGGAGATTAAAGATTTATTAATTATTAAAACTAACTCAATGCTACACTTCCTGCGTCTTCAATAATGAATCCTTCTGCAAGCATTTGAGCATATGCTGGCGCCACACGATCATCTACAATTTTAGTTTCATTAACTAGTTCCTGATAAGTAAGTTTTTGATGTTGCGTGAGCACACGTAAAATTGCACCGCGAACTTCCCGGTTTGAGCCAGCAAGCTTCCCCTGTTTTACATAATGTAAACTTCGACGATTTGGATTTGGTAAAGTCTTTGCTAATTGAGATCCATAATCCATCAATGCGTAATACCACTCACGCGGGTTATCTGCATCCAACGTCGCTTCAATGAGAGGCATTAAATCTTTGTCAGAAACCACAGAATCAGGGGCGAAAAAGTGATGAATATACACCCGCCGTATATTAGTCTCAATTACCGGCACCGGTATATTAAATGCAAACGCTAAAATTGCTCCAGAAGTGTACGGCCCTATTCCTGGTAAAGACACTAACTCTGTTTGCGTATGTGGTAATAGACCTGCGTACTTTTCAACAACTACCTGAGCCATCTTCTTAAGCGACAACGCCCGTCGATTATACCCAAGCCCCTGCCAAAGCGTAAAAAGTTCAGCATTATTCACTTCAGATAATGCTTGCCAATTTGGGAGAGCAGATAAAAATGCCTGATATTTTGGAACAACACGATCAGTTTGAGTTTGCTGCAACATAATCTCTGAAACCGTAATCGCGTAGGGATCTTTGGTTTCACGCCATGGAAAAGATCTGCCATGTTTCAGGTAGTGATCAAAAATAATCTGCTTGAATTCAGTAATTTCCATACACGTATTGTAGCAAAATAAAAAGCCTCGCCTTGTAGTCTTCTACACGTATTTGCCAAAATAAAAAGACCGTTTCATTTAGTCTCCGCAACCCTATTTTTAATCCAGGGTGAGGACCAACTAAAGAAACGGTCTTAATTATTTTTATTTACGACGGAAAGGACGATTGTTTCGGTTACTACGAGGAGCAACGAAGCCTTTCGGAGCACTAATGCCAGTTGCAACATCTGCAGATTGACCATCTGAAGAACGTGCTGGACGAGGAGTGTTGAATGAACCAGAACCAGCTGGACGTGGCGTATTAAACGAACCTCCTGGTCGAGGAGTACGCTCAGATCGCTGTGGTTGACCACCACGATTGAACGGACGACTTTCGCCTGAGTTAAAGTTATTCTGACGCTCACTGCGGTGGAATTGTTGACGTCCACGACGCTCGTTTGAGGAATATCCTCCTGCTAGCTCACCAACTGAATGCTCTGAACGAGGTAAGGTGATGCGCATTAAACGCTCAATAGCGCGAACTTCTTTAGCCTGGTCAGGAGAAGCAAGTGAAATTGCGTGACCAGTTGCACCAGCACGGCCAGTACGACCAATACGGTGAATGTAATCATCAGCATTATCAGGAAGGTCATAGTTTAGAACAAGCTCGATACCTGTTACATCAATACCGCGAGCTGCAATATCGGTAGCAACGAGGATACGTGCGCGACCAGACTTGAAAGAATCAAGTGCCTGACGACGCTGACCGAGTGAACGATCTGAGTGAATTTCCATTGCTTGGTGACCACCAGCACGTAGAGCGCGGGTAAGGTTACTTGCACCATGACGTGTACGACTGAAAATCAGTACTGAACCTTTAAAGGTGTTAAGCAATGTCTCAAGCATGTTCTGCTTTTCAGCGCGAGAAACAATAATCAGCTCTTGTTCAATTTGAACGTTTGCAGTTCCTGCACGAGCAACCTCGATCCGGATTGGATCTTTCTGATATTTCTTAGTCATGTGCAGAATTTCATCTGGCATTGTAGCTGAGAAAAGCAATGTTTGACGATCTTTTGGAACGAAATTCATGATTTCAGCAATCTGAGGAGCAAATCCCATATCAAGCATGCGGTCTGCTTCATCAAGAATGACGACGCGAACTGTATCAAGTTTGATAGTCCCCTGTTTCAAGTGGTCATTTAAACGACCAGGAGTTGCAACAACGATATCGATTCCCATCTGGAGACGGCGAATTTGACGACCAATGTGTTCACCACCAATTAGTACTGCAGTTTGCAGATGAAGGGGTCGTGTAATTTTTACTAAACTTTCTTCAACCTGAATTGCTAGTTCGCGGGTAGGAACAACGATTAACGCTTTTCCGCCCTGAAGCATCAGGCGTTGAACAGTTGGAACTCCAAATGCAAGAGTTTTACCTGTACCTGTTTGAGCAATACCAATAACGTCTACACCAGTTGCAACAACTGGGATAGCATCACGCTGAATTGGGGTTGGAATCTTGTACCCGTAGTAATCGAGGGTCTTTAAGATTTGTGGAGCGATACCGAGATTATTGAAGCTTTCGGTTGAAGCTGCTGGCGCGTCTGTAGAATCAGACACACCTAAAGTACGATCAGTGCTTTGGGTGGACATATTGTGTTAGCTGCGACCACAGGCTACTCAACAAGGAGTAATGCAGTCTATAAGTGGCTGACCCGAGTCCCGCTTGAGGTCATAATACCACTGGAGAATCAGATCATGTCGCATTTCGCGACTAAGTTTTATGGACTGAGTTTAGTGGAATATTTACTGTTTGTCAATCAGTATACCTTCAGAGCACGAGCTGGTACGCTTAATATATGCAAAAAGAGTTTATTGACGTCGTAAATGAGCATGACGAGGTGGTTGGAGTTGCTGAACGAGAGGAATTATATACAAACCTCCTCAAGCATCGCATTGTCCACGTTTTAATCTTTAATACAAAGGGCGAAATGGCTCTGCAAATGCGTAGTGAGCATAAATCGTTCTGCCCTCATCACTGGAGTACAGCTGTTGGAGGCCATGTTCACCAAGGAGAAACCACTGAGCAAGCTGCTGTTCGAGAGTTTCAAGAAGAAATGGGTGTAGTTGTTCCTTTTACATTCGCGTTTAAAGATTATTATAAAGACCCACATAACCCTGGCTTGTACAAATTTATTACAACGTACACTTGTGTATATGAAGGCCCATTTGAGATAAATCCTCTTGAAGTTACCGAGGTTCGCTATTTTAAACTCAAAGAACTGCGTACGCTCATTAAAAACGGTGGTAAATTTCACCCAGAACTTGCCTATATTTTGGAAAAACACTACAGCAAGGCTTAGTCATGCCAGTCTACTCAGGAAAAAAGAAGTCGAAAGCCCATTCAACACTCATTAAAGATGCTGTACCTGTAGTACAACTCGCCCAACGACTTTCTGAAGTTAGTAAGATTTCATGTGGTGTTATTACTCCAACTCGCTCTCGAGAGGAGACGTGGTTAAAAATTGCCCATGAAGCCGCCTGCTTACGTATTACCGTACATGGACAAGCAAGCGTTCAAATACTTCGCTTGTATTGCAAACAGCTAGATTTACTCGAGAAAGAATTGCGTAGTTCGTTTACTGTTCGCTAATACTCGGGTTAATTTTCCTGTATTCTGAAAGAAATAAAATCAACTTGAATGTCTACTATTCTTATTACAGGTGGTACCGGGTATATCGGAAGCCATGTCGCAAAGGAACTTATAACCGCTGGTCACAAGGTTATCCTTTTTGATACCAACGAAATGGGTCACGCCGAAGTGCTTACGTATCTTCCAGGTGCACAATTAGTAGTTGGAGATATTGCTGATTCAGATCTGATTATAAAAACAGTCAAAGAAAACAGTGTAACTGCAGTAATTCATCTTGCTGCGTACACACTAGTGGGTGAAAGTGTTGAAGACCCGGCCAAATATTACCTTAACAACACAGCTAAAGCTGTACAATTTCTCGAAGTAATTCGCAGTACAGGAATAGACAAGCTCATTTTTTCATCAACAGCAGCAGTATATGGAGAACCTCAGTACTCTCCAATCGATGAGCAGCACCCATTTTCCCCTACTAATCCATATGGGCAAACCAAACTCATATTTGAAAAGATACTCCAAGACTATGAACGGGCGTATGGTCTGAGATCAATTTCACTCAGGTTTTTCTGTGCGGCCGGAGCCGATCCTGATGGAGATTTAGGTGAAGATCAAACTCCAGAAACTCACCTCATTCCACTGACAATCTTTACTGCACTCGGATATCGCCCAAGTCTCACCGTGCATGGCACCGATTACCCAACACCTGATGGTACTGCAGTACGAGATTTCATTCATGTTAATGATCTTGCACGAGCGCACGTACTTGCTCTCAATGCCCTTGAAAACGGCGCCAAAAGTACTGCGTACAACCTTGGTACGGGAAAAGGTTACTCTGTGCGAGAAATAATCGAGACTACCCAAAAGATAACAAACTCTCAGTTTAAGGTAGTTGATAGTACACGCCGACCAGGAGATCCAGTGCAACTTGTTGCAAGTTCAGATCGTATCCAGCGCGAACTAGGTTGGGAGCCAAAATATAGTGACTTAGAAACTATTATCCGTACTGCATATACGTGGTTTTCAACACATCCGAAAGGGTACTCAGGAAACTCTAAGTAAGGATCTGCTAAAATAGTTACGTAAGTAGACTAATATAGTCAAAAAAATCGTATGAAAAAAGTACTTTTGAGTGGCGGGTTAATAGCTATATTTATTATCTATGGCCTGACACAACAAAAACCTCAGGATAATTTGGCTATTGCACAACCACTGGCTACTGATACACCCACTCCATCGCCAACCGACACACCTACTCCTACTCCGACAGATACTCCAACACCGACACCAACTGACACACCAACTCCTACACCAGTTGCAACTAGTAGTAGTACTCCGGTAGCTACGCCAAAACCAACTCCGAAACCTACACCAAAGCCAACTCCAACTCCGACCCCCACTCCAACACCTACCCCAGCCGGAAAGTATAAAACCGGCACGTACACAGGTAGTGCTGCAGACGCATATTACGGCAATATTCAGGTCCAAATTGTTGTAACAAACGGTAAACTTTCAACGGTTAACTTTTTGCAGTATCCAAATGACCGTTCCCGATCAATTCAGATCAATAATTATGCGATGCCCATTCTTCGCCAAGAAGCTATTTCAGCTCAGAGTGCCCAAGTGAACTCAGTTTCAGGTGCCAGTGATAGCAGCATGGCTTTTGTACAAAGCCTTTCATCAGCACTATCACAAGCACAATAAGATGAAAGAAACCCGGGACATTATGGGTATGCCAATTACGATCGAAGTTTCTGATGGTCATGTTACCGCCAAAGATCTCGACGAAGCATTCAAATATCTTACGTACGTTGATGAAAAGTTCAGCACCTACAAATTAGATAGTGAGATTACGAAAATTAACCAGAAACTCATTCGTCGTAGTCAGTACAGTGCAGACATGAGATTAGTTCTCGCCGCGTGTGAAAAGACAAAACAAGAAACCGACGGATACTTTAACATTGAACAAAACGGCAAAATTGATCCATCTGGGTATGTTAAGGGTTGGGCAATTCAAAACTGCGCTAATCTCCTCGGAAAAATGGGGTTTAAAAACTACTTTGTTGATGCGGGAGGCGACATTCAAGCCGCTGGATTAAATCCAGACGGCGTTCCATGGATTGTTGGCATTCGAAATCCACTCAACAAAACTGAAATTGTGAAAAGAATCAGCTTACATAATGCTGGAATTGCAACCTCAGGAACGTATATTCGAGGACAGCACATCTATAACCCATTTAAGCCCGAATCTACTTTTATAGAGGTACTTAGTTTAACTGTGATCGGACGATATGTTGTAGATGCTGATCGTTTTGCAACCGCTGCGTTCGCCATGGGTAAAAAGGGTGTTGCATTTATTGCCTCGCTCACAGGATACGAAGCATACTCAATTGATTCTAAAGGAATTGCCACATTCACACCCGGATTTAACTCGTACGTTATACCATCATGATTACTTTCATCGACTACTACCTCGATCGGATTACAATGTACCGCTTTACGTTGTTCTACCTGATAGCCATTATTGGATGTGGGGTTCTTTTAGCGGGAATGGGAATGCTACCCATGTACACTGCCGATGGCATTCTTATTTCTGCGAGTATTTCGTTGATTCTGTGTCTGGCTACCAATGTGGTATTCTCACGCGTTTTTGACGCACCAACAAATCTTGAATCATCGTACATCACCGCACTTATTATTGTGTGTTTGGTGCCTCCAATCCAGAGTACACAAGATCTCCCCCTACTCGTTTGGGCAGCAATATTAGCAATTGCCAGTAAATTTATCTTGGCGATTCGAAATAAACACGTCTTCAATCCTGCAGCAATTGCTGTAGTTCTCACAGCTGTTTGGCTCAATTTATCAGCAGCATGGTGGATTGGCACTGGCTGGATGATTCCAGTCACACTCATCGGAGGACTCTTATTGGTTCGCAAGATTCGCCGCATCGACATGATGTACGGCTTTTTCGTAGCAGCCATAATCACAATCACACTCTTCACTGCTAGTAAGGGTGGAAACATTCTCGATACTGCAAAGGAAACGTTTCTCCGATCCCCTATTCTGTTTTTCGCCTTTGTAATGCTTACCGAACCACTCACTTCTCCTCCGACACAGTTTCTTCAGGTTATTTACGGGGCAATTGTCGGTGTTCTCTCAGCGCCCCAAATCCACTTTGCTAGCTACTACCTTACTCCAGAAATGGCATTAGTTGCCGGCAATGTTTTTTCATTTGCAGTTAGTCCAAAAATTAAAGAGAAATTAACGTTAACACGAAAAACCTTCCTGGCACCTGATGTTATGGAATTTGAATTTGCCCCTGCACGCCAACTTAAGTTTACCCCCGGTCAATACATGGAATTTACCCTTCCACACGAACGGCCAGATACACGTGGTACGCGCAGATATCTTACTGTCGCGTCATCTCCAACTGAAGATCGTCTACTTCTCGGTGTTAAGTTCTACCATGAAGGTAGTTCATTCAAAACTCACCTTGCCGACCTTGAACTAGGAAAGTCACTGATGGGTGGCCAACTTGCGGGCGACTTCACACTGCCAAAAGATGAGACTGAAAAACTTGTCTTTATTGCAGGTGGAATTGGTATTACACCCTTCCGCAGCATGCTTAAATACCTGAGTGACACAAATTCAAAACGCGACATTGTACTCATTTACATGAATAAAACCGTGGACGAAATTGCGTACGCTGATATTTTCAGTGATGCCGAGAAAGCAATTGGCGCTCGCATTGTGTACACGCTTACCGGCTCAGTCCCAAGTGACTGGAAAGGTAAGATTGGACGTGTTGATGCGGCATTAATACAAGACGTTGTACCTGATTTCATGAGCCGAACCTTCTATCTTTCAGGACCTCACACTATGATCACAGGTGTTGAGAATACTCTTCAAGAATTGCGTGTACCCGGTAAACAAATTAAAAAAGACTTTTTCCCTGGACTAGCATAACATGGAAACACACGGACTCATTATTGGGAAATTCCTTCCACCTCACCTTGGTCACTCGTACCTAATTTCAACTGGGCATGCCCAAGTTGATACCCTTACTGTGCTTATTTGCGAAAGCGAGACTGATCCAATTCCCGTGCGACTGCGCGAAATGTGGCTTCACCAATCTCATCCATACATCACTACTCACATCCTTAATCAGGATGCATTTGATCGCAATGATCCACATGCCTGGATCGAGGCAACGCAAAAATTAATCATTCATAAGCCTGATTGGGTTTTCAGCTCTGAAGAATACGGTATACTCTATGCTGAGCTCCTGGGATGTTCACATATGATGGTAGATAAAGATCGGGTTACTATTCCCTGCTCAGGCAGTACAATCAGAGAAAATCCACTGCAGTACCTCGAATATTTAGAAGAACCGGTGGCTGAATACTACAGAACACAAAAATGAGACAACGTAAGCGTTTCGACTACTTACCTTTTAGAGTTGGAGGTCGTGAACCACAAATAAAACGTCAACCTTTTCTTTCCGATGGCAGGGTTGAGAGAGCAAATCGCAAACGTATTACTATGGCGTATGCTATTTTTGCAGGTATCGTAGTTATATTCTTAGGAACAAAATTTATTCATCGAAAAAGTAATTCACCAACTACACAAGAGATCGCCGCCGTTAAAGTTGCTGCAGCCACTCCAACTCCCATACCTACAGCAACAGAAACAAACTTTCTCAGACAAGTTACACAGTGTTTCCTACCAATTTCCAAACTTTATGGGTATGACCTGTATATTTCAGCAGGGTTTCGTTCATTTGACGAACAAGATCAACTCTACGAGCAAGGGAGAAGTGTTGCAGGTCACATTGTAACGAACGCAAAAGGTGGCGATAGCATCCATAACTTTGGACTCGCAATAGATTTGGCAGATCACCGCTATGGCATAGATCTTGATTGGGATAAGCTCGAGAAAATCGGCACGTACTGTGGCTTAGAACATGGTGACCGTGGATATACTGACCTTCCCCACTTTCAGTATATTGGCCATCTTTCCATCGAGGATTTAAAGGCAGGGAAAGCCCCTGAACCCCTTACGCTTCCATGTCCAGCAATGAGTGAGGCAACTCCACTTACCATGTCTGAACTCAACGCCTGCAACGCGCCTAGTTTTAGCAACAGCAATAGCAGTGTGCACATAGTTGCTCCTCCACTTAATCAGTACTACATCAACAACTAACGAAGTACTGAGCGCAGGTATGGTTCTTGCATGAAGGCGTGCGAACGGCCGTACACCACGAAGATACTATTTCCTTCCTTCCAAAGTTTCTCTATTTCTTGCACAACATACTCATCGCGAAATCTACTCACAAATCGAGAAACAGTGTTCAATATGTATCCAGTTTTCACCGGATTTACCGCAGATTCCCACCACTCCTCATTTTCAGACCCAAACCCTGCAGTCTCGTAGGTTTTACACAATTCAATGAATCTTTCCCATGTGAACTCAGCTGAATTTTTGCCGAGTATTTTAAGCACATCACTTTTAAGCGCATGTTTAATATAGATTTCTGGATCTGGATTCTCAGGTAACCTATAGCGTTGAGCAGCGTACATACACCCCCAATAAAAGAAGTACATTTCGCTGCCAAATTGTGCCGAAACTGCTGCATATTCTTCTTGTGGCGAAGGCTCAGGGCACAGTATCTTCACCTGTTCTCTTGCACTCAGTCTTTGTAGTAACCCACCTTCAGCTGCTCGTTCAATTGCCTCGATATCGGTATCAAAAACTGGGGATAAACTTCCCTCTTCTAGTGCTACACGTGCAGATTTTTCTGTAGATCGTACAAATGCCGCCCAAGTCCCACGAAGTACATCGTATTGATGATTCTCAGGATCGTGCGAATGATTTGCACCGAAATAGACTAATTTTTGCTTCCCTTTTTCTAACTGCCAAATATATGGCTCTGGTAATCGAGCTGAGTATTCATCATGAACATCGTAAGAGAGAATTTTATCAAACACTAATTTCATTTTGAAAGAATAAAGTTCTTAAATACTAGCACGCTCTGACAAACAAAAAAGAGGCCCGAAGGCCTCTTTTACATTTCTCCTAGAAATTGGTAGGCTCAGCGTAGAAGTATTCTTCGACAACCTTACCATCTTGTAGCTTGTAAAAGCCAAACTCGTGCATCATCATGCGCTCACCGCCCTTAGGGGTAACATCTAGTTTGAACTCAAGGATAAAGTTATCCTTTCCAACAAAAGCTGTTGTAACACCGCCGCCGTGGAATGCTTCAAAAGATTCAAAAGCACCCTTAGTCTTTGCGATTACAGCTTCTTTACCCTGTACTGAGTAGCCGTTTTGTTCAACTGAAAGAACATTATCAGCGTATAATTCTTCTTCAGCTTGCACGTTTTGACCAGCGTTAATATACTTTACTAACTGCTGTACGATTTCTTCTGTAGTCATTGTGACCTTTCAATTTACTGCTATTTAATATATATTCATTATTAAGTATACTTTATATAGTGTCAATACCTAATTCGGTATATGTCTCCACAACCCTCATGCAATGTTCATAAAGCCGTCGATTTAATCGGTAGCAAGTGGACTCTTCTCATCCTCCACCAGCTCTGTTCCCAGAAGCGTGGATTTAATGAACTCCTTCACGGAATAGAAGGAATTAATCCGCGTGCACTTTCAATTCGACTCAAAGAGATGGCAGAACATGGTCTGGTTATTAAGACAGTTCGACCAACCAGTCCGCCACAAGTAGAGTACTCTCTAACCACTCAAGGCGATTCTCTTAAAGGTATTATTGAGCAAATTGGTGAGTGGGCAAGTACACTTCCTGTCTAGTTTCTAGCTCTAGTAGTATTTTTCTTTGTTTTCGTGTATAACAACCACGTCGACACTTTAAACGGTGATCGCGATCTTTAAGGAGGTGTGACACACCATCGTTAGATTAAAATACTTCGGCATGCGCACCCTCTACTGGCTCGATAGAGCCTCGAGGTTAGCGCTCTACCTACCTACTTGGGCATTCATATTTGTATGGGGAGCTTGGGTTGGACTTGGATACCGCGACAAGTGTGCAGACTACCAGAATGGCCTCATATCTGTCTATCAGATTACTGGGTACACCATTCTGTTCTATGTTGCACTCGTCACTTGGTTTGGTATGTGGATACTTCACAAAATCCTCTTTACTGAGGGTGAGTGGAAACGATTCACACTCAAGCGTTTTCTCATACTTTGTCTCAAGAACATCTTTTCTATCGAAGAGATCAATATAAATCTCAACGACAGATTACGGGATGAAACGTCGGTTCGCCGACGTCAACTCTTCAGACAATACCGTGCAGAAGAACGTCTTGAACTAGAACAAGTTCGATTGCAACTCAATGACCGGGAAAAGTTCGAAGCGTTCCTCAACAGTCGCTACGGACCTATCCGACATAGTCTTACGACTGCAATGATCGTCGTAATTGGCACATCACTTGTTTCAACGGTCTCTGCTCAAATCAGAGTTAACCGGTCCGAACGAGTGATTATTGCTGGACGGCAAGCAAGCATAACTGCTTCGCTGGCTGGCTCGGCAAGTTGCCACCCTCCCCCACTTCCCGCTTATGAACCAGAGCAAGTGTTAAACAAAGAGATTTCGTACCCTCTCCACGAAATCATCAACGTTTTACATATCCACTTTAGGTTCAAAGCACTGGTAATAGCTGGATTCCACGATCCACCTGAAAGTATTCCAAAGTTCCATCGCCTCCGTCACGCATCCGCGTAACCTGGCGACTGGTCGACTGGCTTCGTCGCCCCGACCGTTTGGAACATTGAAATGCAAAAATTCAGAACTATCGCTGGCTTCCTCTCTTTCGTACTCGTCTGCACAGCTTCGGCCCAGGCCCCCTCGGTGGGGTTCCTCGATTTTCATCCCATGAACGCTGCGAAATCAGACGAACATGACTTGACTTTCGGGTGGGCGAACAAAAAGGTTGCTCTGGGAGGATACATTTTCTCCTATGATCAACCACATCCGCAGTACTGGCTCGAAGGAGGTTTACCAGAGCTCAATTTCAAAGCTGGTCCAATTACGGTTACCCCTGGTCTCTATGGTGCTCGAGAGGGCACACAATGGGACGGTGGTGCGTACATCTGGACAAGTGGCGAAATTGGTCGCGTTAGACTGTCACTACCGCTGTACGTCAGCCGCATCGTGGGAGTAAAAACCCCATGTCTACGGTTTGATGACACCAAATCCTCGTGGGGTATTGAATCTAACTTTGCTGTTCAAGAACACAGCAAATGGATCAATGCAGGCCCAAGCCTGCGCACCTCATTAGGTTCTGGCACGGTTCGCATCAGTTATCTCTGCCCAATTTCGGGAGGAAAAGGTCACCAACTTCGGTTATACACCTCATTCCCCATAAAATAGTGGGCACCTCAAAAACAGCACCTTGCTGTCCCCTCGCGGAAACGTGAGGGGTTTTTATTTACCTATTACACTCTGCACCTTTCCATTCAGGTGTCATACCAGAAGCAAAATATGATTGCATTATTGCACCAGCTCGTTCAGCAAGGTTGAGGGCAAATTCTTTTCTATTCATACGTCCATGCTATCAGAAATCTAGTATTATCCCTCGACAAAATGCCTTAAACCTGATACTATCTTTCCATCATCAACCTTGGGAGGGAAATGATTGACTACTGCAGATTTAAAAAGTGAGTTTCTTGTTGAGGGTTTAGGCAACGTTTCACTCCGTAAACCTATTCCAGAGCAAGCTGAGCTCGCATTTGGAATAATCTCAAACGAGACAAATATGAGATTTTTCATGGTCAGCAACTGGACTTTAGATGAATATCGAAAGTTCATTCCAAAGGTCATGAAAGATCGAAAGCGCTACCCTTTCTGGATTTATGCAGGTGAAACGTTTGTCGGAATCTGCCAGATCTGGAAAATCTCAAATAAGCCCAAGAAGTATGGCCGCAATGCCTACATCTTTTGTGCTTTAAGCCCTGAATACCAAAAAATGGGTACTGCACGGGCGGCGTTGAAACTAATGATTGAGTTTGCCTTCAATGAGTTGAACCCACCAATTGATACAATTCGGGTACATATCATTGAGGAAAATAGACCGAGTCTCAACTTAGCGTTCGGCCTTGGCTTCAAAAAGACAATTCGCCATAAATCAGCCGGATTAGTTGACGGACAAAAGGTCCCCGCAATCTATGCCATTCTCCGACGGACGTGAACGTTCGTCACCTTGCGTATGAAGAGCCCTTTATACGCAAAAACCAGAGCAGTCAAAATAATTTTGAAAACTCTGGTTTTTTTGTTAGAGCTACAAACTTCAAATATTTGAAATCTCTAGTTCTTCCCGAATGATGACACGTCATTCGGGTGAGATTGTTGCTTACGCGATTTTGATTGAAACATTTCTTGTCACAATCCTTCGGAGCTTACGACTCAACGTGCTCCAAAACGGCAAATTGCACAGAATCATGTTCGTACAATTATTCTCCTGCGCAATGATAAACATTTCCTTCAGCAATTTTACGATTACCTCGGAACGCCCTTTTTGCCAGTTCGCCTTACAAGAGTATATAATCAAGTGCTTCTCACCATCTTCACTTGAAACCACTTCTGCTATTGCTGAACCACAATATAGATCACCGAGATATGCGTAGACTGCCTCGGATACATATGTCCGTTCCAAAACCTCAAATTGTGCAACATTCAACCGGCGTGAACTATTTCCGTTTTCTTTCCACAAACGTTCAGCCGGAAATGACGAAATAATCGAAGAGTCAGAGTCATCTTTACTCGCTCTCCGAATGGTAACTTGCTCCAAAGGGATCATTGGAAGATTTAACCATAATTATGCTCAAAAATCAACCACTAAGACTGCTTATCAAATAACGTCCCAACACTCGCGCAATAACGTATTAGCGTTCTCATAATCTGTACACCACACATACAACCATCCGGATAATGCTCGAGCTTTTACATCAAAATGAAATTCAATACCCTTCGATTTCAGATATGCCATTTGTGGTTTACAGGCAATTAACTCAGCCTGCAACCTAAAAGTTCGTGAAAATACATACAATAAAAAATGCTTATTGGGACCGTGCTTTTTATACTCTTTGAGATGTTCTTGCTCATGCAACACAATTGCAATACTCCACGGAGTTGGGTGGGCAGTCTGCAAATCTTCATACACCCAATGCGGCACCCAAATTTTACCAAAAAAGGCCTGACAGGTTTTTGAACCTATCCACGGCAGTGGATTAACCCAGCGAGGTTTCATGCGGATTGGATATTCAACTCCTTCTACAATCATATTGAAAACAACCAACCACACTTTGCACGTAATTCCTTAACTTCCCATCCAGCCCATTCTGAATACCGCTCTGGGAACTGCTCAATTTCAGAGACAAATGCATTCCAATCCCACCACCGATACGCCTCAACTTCAGCAGAATTCAAAAGTGGATTTTGTGTAGTATTCCCTACCCATACCGGACAAATCTCATTCTCGACAATCCCACCACGCTCTGCTCGATAACGAAAGTCTGGCAATACTTCATGCAAACCTTCAATTTTGGAAATACCTAATTCAAACTGTACTCTTCGCCGAATTGCATCTTCAGTTTTTTCACCTGGTAAAGGATGTCCACAACAACTATTTGACCACATTAACGGCCAGGTCTTTTTTAACACGCTTCGTTGTTGCAAAAGTACCTCATTTTGATCATTAAAAAGAAACACTGAAAACGCCCGATGAAGCGGCGTATGATCAGAATGAATCTCAGCTTTTGGAAGTGTGCCAATTTCCTGATTAAGTTCATCTACAAGAACTACTAATTCTTCCATTTCACTGTCACTACTCATGTTTAAAGTTTAAATAAACCCTTACTGAATTAAATTATCCCGAGTAACTTAATTAACTCTTCATTAAGTGAGACTTTGACTTTCGACGCTTCGGCAGACGTAGAAAATATAAACGCCCCAACAATTGTTCGATGAATGCTTCGCATAAGAACTAATTCTCCAAACTTACAGCCAATAACCAACGTGCTCGTTCTACAGGAATGTTTGTCTTGTACCCAGGAGAAAACCGAATTACCCGAGGCTCATGCAGAAGAACGAGATCACCG
The DNA here is from genome assembly GCA_903834195.1 of uncultured Candidatus Berkelbacteria bacterium. Lineage (GTDB taxonomy): Bacteria > Patescibacteriota > UBA1384 > CAILIB01 > CAILIB01 > CAILIB01. The sequence goes on from CAILIB010000003.1 coordinate 31,569, forward strand.
GGCAGATATGAAATATATTCTTGTGCATCTTCAAGCTGAGAAAGGAGAAATGCTGCAGCGTGTGCATATTTTTTATCAGTGACATTTTTGACAATTTTCCGCAGCATTTTTACCGCGTCAGGAAGATCTAAGTCTTTCACAAATTTCTCCAATTCCGAACGTTCAAAAATATATTTTGAAAATGTGTATGTACCATCATGCAGCTCAATAAGTGGAAAAGCAGGAGTATCAGCAATATACGAATACGGAGTCAACAAATCAGGAAGTAACTCACCTGCGCTACGTGCAACATTTCCAGCTACTAAATAGTATGTCTTGGCACTTTCATCGGCGCGGACACAGTAAAACAGTGAGCTTTTAAATTGAAAATGACTGTGCCAGGTTTCGTTATTTGTCCCCTCACCTTCCAAATTAAACCTAATTGTATGCTCAATTCCTTTATCCGAGATTGCCCCCAAATATTGAGCAATTGTTGTTAAAATATTCTTTTCTAGCTCAGGAAAGGTTTGTTCACGAATCTCTAATGGAGTATTTGGTAATATTTCAGAAACTGGCATGCCCCGAATTATAAGGTAATCGAGTTTGCCTGACTTAAATAACTCGATATTCTGCAAAATTTCAGATGAAAATAAATTTTCAATCGTCAAACCTTGTTCTAAATTGAATTTTGTATTTTGATGTACGGTAATCACAAATGTAGTTTTCTAGATTTTTTGCCATATCTGTCACAATCCTATCTTAAATGTGAATCTTCTGCTATTTTCGTTTTACCTCATCTTCATTTTTAGGTGGGAGCTTTCATTCTGACGACCCCCAAGGAGGGTACTTTGTTGAAATTTTTTGCTCTTTTTCTCTCCCTTGCAACCTGCCTTTGCGAAGCGCAAAAGTCACCTGATTTGATAACCCGGGAGTATCAGCAAATGGTACGTGACATTCCTAATCAAAAACTGGCAAAATCCTTCACCGGTATTTGGGAAGTGGTTAAGGTGACCCCAATATCGAAAAATACTGACCACTCCAAATGGCCAGTGTACACACTGACAAATCTCAAGTACCCAAACCAGAGTTTGACCGTGAACGCAGTTGATGACATGTTTGGCGGAGCGATTAAATTTGTTCCTCAACCAGGGATAAAGCTTAAAGTTCAGACCTTGCTCGGCCTGAAGTTTCACGTGATGACAATGAAGGAGTACCGTTTCAACCGAAAGAAAGGTGACCCATACTTCATCATCCAAAATCATTTGAAGTACCGTTACTTTCTTTACGTCGACGTAATCAAAGACTAGACTACGCTCGACACACTGTCCAGGCCTTCAACCCTACGAAGGCCTGTTTTTTAATCTCACAGAATCTCAACGTTACATACTAACATTGTTCAATGTCACCTTTTGTGTATAGAGAAATACGTGGCACTTACAAGTCAGACAGAACAAGCCAAACTCAACGAGCTAGAGGCAGACGCCAAACGCTACTTTGAAAATGGAATAAATAGCCCAAAACTCTTTGATATTGCGGCAACAGCCGCCACTTCGCCATTAGCCCAGCGCTAATGGTCATCACACAAAAAAAGGTTGTTATGTGTGGTAGTGAAAAACGAAGCTACTTTTTTGAATTCATGCGCTCAGTGTTTCAGAAACAAGGCATACGTTTTCCTTGTAATTAAAACTTCACTTTCCCGTACACCCATTCAGGCTGATCTGAAAATATTTTGCGCTTGCGTAGAAACTCTTTCAGCCGATACAAGGTCAAATAGAACGTACAGTAGTAGATGAGAATTAGCACTGGAGACTTCCACATATTTGTAGAAAGTGACATTCCACATTCTTTCATCCATGTGAGCACAGCTGGAGTATGACTACATGTATACGCCCCGCATTTGCGCTGCTTAATATCTTCAATTTGAGCAGTAAATAATTCTTTGCCAATCCCCTGTTTTTGGAACTCTGGAAATACAAAGAGTACTGCCATGTACGTCCAATACGAGCCAAAATCTTGACTGGTAGCAACACCTGCAATTTTTCCATTACTCTCATGCACCCATACATCAGAAAAAGACATCCACTCTTTCACTGAATACCCTGTTATGTTTGGAGTGGCTTGCAGCGCATGCACCAGGACGTGAGCTTCTGATAACGTAATCGATCTTTTCATATTCATAGTGTAGCACTTTACATATGTCTATAACCTAGACAAACCTACTAAATTATGCTATCCTATCGCGGATGAAAGACCTTGAGATTCCAGTAAACATTGACCTGGATAATCCAGGTGAAGTACATCAATTACGAAAGAAGATTCGAGCGGAAACTCTTGAAATTGTCTTAGACGGAATACCTGTAACTAATCCCGATTATAAGCAACTGAAAAAGAATGCTTGTAAACTTGCTAAGAAAAATTCAAGAACTGTAATAAAGGCTGTCCGAATGATCCGGATGGAGCCACTAACCAAAATGTGGCGTGCTGAATTTCTTCATGATTACGGCGACCAACTGATCACAAGCTGGCTCAACAAAGACCTTTGTGTTGCGTACTTTATACTCGATGTTATCGGGTTGAAACACGCAAATAAATTTGGTCTAGAAGTGGGCGATCGCTGCATCAAAGAAGTTGCTGAAATTATCCGCGATGAATTCAAAAAAGTTTGCGGAAAAAAATTCAGATTTCGTCCATATCGCCGCGGTGGCGATGAATACGCAGTTATCGTACAAGGACTTACAAAGGAAGAGTGCGAAAGAATTATTCAAAGGATTAACCACAGAGTCAAAAAAGTGAAACTTTTCGGAATAATAAAACTCCGAGGTATGCACTGCGGCTCGGCCGTATGTGGACCAAATCCGGATGAGCGGTTATCTCTAAAGGAACTGAACTCAAAAGCTGAAGCACAGCTCCTCAAGAGTAAAAAGCAGAAGAAATTAGCAAAACTTTTGCACGGAATGATTCCCGTGCAACTAATGTTGAAAAAGTGATTTTACTTATTCAACATCTTGATTGGACCTCCAAGCCCTTGCGCTCGGAGGCCCTTTTTTTAACAAAACAACTACAAAATCTGTTGAATTTCACTCAACTCATGCACAATTTTCCATGCAACATCGGAAATCTTTGAACCCTCAAATGTAATTCCCTTTCCCGTTGCTTCAAAAAGTTATCTGTCATTATCACCGTCACCAATACACACGCATTGATCAATATTGATACCTACTTTTGTGGAAAATTCCTCGAGATAATTACGTTTCGCAATCCCATCGTCACCAAACATGACAAGATCCTTGAGGTAGTCATGTTCATCAAAAATGAAAATATTATTAGCTGCCGACAGTGTAATCTCATACCCTTTTTCCTGCAGATTTTTTACAACATCCTGCGCGCCAGGCGAGTAAATATATTTCGAAATTGCTTCAAGAATATTTTTTCGACTCGCCTTGCCCTGCTTTTTATATATTGAAAGGAGAATCTTATTGCCTCTTCATATGACAGAACTCCTTCTTCATATCAGCGCATGAGAAGGTCATCTTCTTCTTGGGTAACACCCATGGCAAGACTAAGGTTGAGCCAGCTATCTTCTTTGATCAAGGTTTTATTGAGATCAAAACAGACTAATGCTATACCTTCTTGTGTCATGAGACCTGAGCTACAACCTGTATCCACACAGTACTTCCTTCTATTATTTCTTGCGACTGAAGGACACTAAATCCAGCATCTTTAAGTATTGAGTCTATCTGTTGTAGGGAATAATAATAAAAGTCACGTTCAAATCCACGTGTACGCGCAGTTCGCGCGTAGCCTTCACCTTGAATCATGCTCATAAAAATTACCCCATCTGGAGGCAGTATGGTATGCGCTTTTTGAAGAAATGCAGCACTTTCTTCTGGAGAAAAATGGACGAATAATGCATTTGCGTAGATACAATCCTGCGGAATCGGTAAATCATCATGCTTTGCATCAAGTTTAAGCGGGTGTAACCCTGCCTTCCTCATCTCATCGAGAAAAGAATCAACGTAATCTGAAGGGGTAACAGTATACCCTTTTGAAGCAAAAATTATAGCATCTCTGCCATTTCCAGAACCTATTTCTAAGATACGTGCACCAGGCTTAATGTACTCACCTAGATACGCAATCCGGTTCTCAGGGGTTTCGCCACCAATTCTTCCATTACTATTGCTTTCTAAATACGTAGCCGTGTGTTGTTCGTATTGAGATTGATTGAAATCTTGTGGAGTGTTTTGCGTGTTCATATGTTTACTGTATCAAGTTTTTGATTTTACACTCAGAGAATCCGGAGTTTTTTGTAGACACATTAACCATGCAAAATTCCGTCCTCTATTAACCGCGGTACGAGAACGTTTGCGACGGTATCAGTTGCAGTCACCACATCAGTTCGAATTTCCTCTACAGTCACCCATCGAACATGCGCAATTTCAGAAGTCGGTACTGGATTACCTACTAGCTCGACAAGATAATATCCAAACGAACGCAAAATGTCCGGCCCGGCAGAGTGATACGATTGCAAACTGAGAAGAAAATTGACAGACGATGCCTCCACGCCTAATTCTTCACGAACTTCGCGACGTAATGCCTCGACATTACCCTCATTTTCTTCAACCCTTCCACCAGGTGTCCACCACACCTTGCTTTGTGAGTTGGTAACCAAAAGTAATCGCCCTTCACGGACTATTACTGCTCCAACGCGGTAGAATTGAGGTTCTTTGTTTTCCACACTGCGATTTGTAAGAAATTAAGAAGTCGTCAGCTGCTTAAAAATAACTTCCGACGTTTCCTCTGGGGACTGATTTGTGGAATCAATCATCGTGAATAATATATGTTTTTCACCCGTCAAATCAGCAAACACTTCATCAACACGCTTACCAAGCTGTCGTTCAGGTGGTCGTTGCGCATCTCGATCATGCAACTCATCTAATGTTGGGAGGAGTAAAAACGCATGTACATTATCAAAATACTCACGATATTTTGTAACATCAGCATCGTCAAATACATGATCAATAATGACCACAAAATTCTTGGCAAGATACCGCTTAATCATGTCAATTGAGATGTCAGTCGCTAATACGCACTGACCTTCCTCGTCGGTATCGTTCCATGGAGCAACATACCCTGCTTTCACAAAATCACGAAGATCGTCGAGTGAAAAATTCACCGATCGCTGAAATTTGTATGCAAGGATATTTCCAACTGTACTTTTGCCCGCACCTGGTGGACCTGTAAGGATAATTAACATGACTAAAGTATATCAGATTTGAATTGAACAAATTAAACTTCTACGAGCCACTTATTTTGTATGTTTACTTTTCAGATACGGAACCGCTGCCGCCACAATAATTATTCCTGCACCTAAGATAGCAAGAAATGACGGGTTCTCCTGAAAAAGAACAGCTCCAAAAACAAGTGCAAACACAATTTCAAATAGCCCTAGAATCCCCGCTACCCCTGCATCAATAAGCTTCACCCCCTTTGTCAGTGACCACGAAGCTACAAGAGATGCGCCGGCAAAGAGAATAAGGTATATCCACTCAACATGCGCACCAATTACCGGATACTGCTCTCTGAACACAAAAAGCATGAGCGTATTTGCAATAACTGAAGTAACCCACAACACCACCGTAGTTTGAGTCGCGTTATACTGAATGTTCTTACTAATTACTGTATTTAATGCTGTTGCTAAACCGCTTAACATTGCAGCGCCTAGAGCAAGCCAGGCAACATGAGAGGTTGAAGGAGAAAATATAAGAGCTAGCCCAATAATACCTAACATTACTGAAGCAGTTTTTGCTAAGGTAAAACGCTCGTGAGCAAGTAGCCAACCAAAGAACAACATCCCGATTACAATAGATGCGTACGCAACTGTAAGAGCCAAACCTACACCCGCATTCAAAACTGCATAATACAGCGGACCCCAAATAAAGAGAGAAGCTCCGATCATTCCCAAAATATAACGCCAATTCTTTTTTAGGTTTAATGGCTCAAACCTTTTTAACTTCCAAGTTATTGGTATTAAAAGTATGAGCACAACAACACTCCGAAGTGCAGATGCCGTGTATCCTCCAAAAAAATCTCCCATTAGCTTTGTCCAAATTCCGTAACTTGCGTAAAAGAGAGATGACAAGAGTATGAGTCCTGCTCCTAAAGGTACTTTTGCTTTATTCATACACGTATCGTAGCAGCTTGATTCAAATCTTGCATTTACTATACAGAGAAATCAAATCATTGATGCCTCTGGTTTTTTATTACTAACTAATATAAAAGATTCTCTGAGAGACTCTTTTATATTAATCGTCCTAACGGGGCGATCTTTGAATTGATAGAAAATTACAAGCGACTCAACTAATCCCTGTCTGTTTCTGAGAACCAATCCTTTTATACAAAACTAACTCACAATCTTGAGTAACCTCTATAATACGATGAGGTTCACCTTCCCCAAAATAAATAAATGCACGCTGTGAAGATTTCACTACATCGCCGTCCTTTGACTCAAAAACTAACTCACCAGAAAGAACTTGGTAAAACTCAAAAGTATTTGGATGTGAATGAAATTGTTCTTCACTATATCCGACTGGAAAAACGACAGTGCGAATAAAGAGGTCTGGATTATTCTCTTCACCACAGATTACACCTGGATCACTTGGATATTGAAAGTGTTTCATACCCAAAGTATATCAAGTTTAAAATAACAAAAAACTGCAGCCCGCGTATATGCAGTCCTGACAATTCAGGTGGGTTTCCTCACGCACACCCCACGGGGTGTACAAATATCGGAGTCCCAATGCATTAAGAGATAACTACATACGGGGCGGCAGCGGAATCACGATACCTCAAATATGAAATTTGCACAATGCTATTCCTGTACGCCGTAGCTTTGCTATACTTAGTTATATGACTTCTGCACTTGCTGTTCAGATTTGTCGGATTGTAGCTCCTGATAAACTCCCCGATCGCCTTCTGGCCTCGGGTGTTCTTCGCAAAGAGGGAGATGCTTCTATAAAAGACCAAGTAGTTCTGGCCTACCTTTTTGAGGTTACCAGACCATGGTTTTCTTCTTCGACTCTCCTTCCAACCCTTACCGCAACGCTTGAGGCTGAGTACGCTAAACTCACCCCAGCTCACCCACTTGATGACCAGCTCGAGTATGTTCTTAAATCAGTTAATCAAAGTCTGAACAAAATCTCCGAAGACGGTGAAACTGACTGGATCGGCTCTCTAAATGGTATTATCCTGGTTATTTCGGGCGAAGAAATCCACTTTTCTCAAACTGGCCGTTTCCCAGCCTACCTTCTACAGAACAACCGAATTCGCCAAATTACTGACGACCCTCAGGTAAACCAAGAGCCACATCCGCTGCGAACCTTCGCCAACCTGGCATCTGGCCATCTTATTGAAGGTGATCAACTTCTCTTTGCTAATCAAGAACTCTACAACGAGATTTCTCTCGATGCACTTCGCCGTATTCTCAACAGTTCTACCCCGCTTGCATCCTCACTTACCATTACCAAAGAGTTAAAACGCGAAAAAAATCCGCTTGTTTCTTCGCTGATTATTAAAATTGAAAACCCAGCAAGTCTTCCAGCTACTCCTGAGGCTGAAGTAGTTTCTCTTGAAGAAGAAATGCAAAGTGTTCTTAAGAAGCTTGGGCGACAATTAGCTCCAGTTGCAAAAAAGGCTAAAGAAATTGGCAAGCAAGCCGGCGCTGCCAGCTTAAAAGCCGCTCAACAAACCAACGTAGCATTCAAAGAAAAAGTTGCACCAAAGGCAAGTGAACTTATCAAAAAAAGCATCAAGAGCTTGCGAGAAGAAGATAAAAAGCCAGAAGAAATTGGCACTCCAACTGAGGTGATTGTTGACGAAACACCTGTCGAACCACCAGTAGTCGAGATTATTCGTTCACGAAGTAAGCAAACGCACATTCACTTAGAAGCACTCGCTGCAGCTGCCCAGTCTCGATTAGAGCACCAAGAAGCAGAATTACCAACTCGCGCCTTTCCAGAACCTAACGCGAGGCCGCACACTCCTCCGCACCCTGCACTGATTTTCCTTACCAAAACACTTCCCCACATCATCTTAAGTGTCTGGGCACATGTTAAACTCTGGCTAGTAGTACCAAAAAATAAGAAAACTGCAGCACTTTCACTCGGTGTCGTTATCATTATTGGAACCATCGCAATTGCACTAAATTCACGTCACACCAGCACAGGTACCACAACTGAGAAGTCTAACAATGTTGCAATTATCGAAAGCATTAGCACGCTGAAAGATAAAATTGTCACCGATATTAAACAAGACCAACAAGTTGAAGCACAGAAATTTGCAGTACAGGCCGGACAAGCCGCTGACACACTCCAAAGCCCAAGTACTAACCAAACTCAACAAGTTACCCAACTTCTTGCAGATATCAATACACTGGCTGATCCTCTCAGTAAGACAACTCGCTTTACCCAAGCCACTGCCACCTATTCACTTACAGCGCCCGCCAACGGTTTCATAGCTACACTCCCATATTTCTTCGCTTGGAATAATACCTCATCAATTTTACGTACAGGTATTGGTGCTGCAGCACAGGTCCAAGATAGTAAAATACTTCCAGATAGTAGTGATATCATTATTGCCGCAGCTTCAAGTAATGAAGCAAATGTTGCAGGATATGCTTTGACCCGTCAAAACAAGGTCTACCGCATCATGCAAAACGGTAGCACTACAACACTTAAAGCAATTAGTCCTCAGTCAGGTGACTTTGCGGCTGGAGATACAATCACAACCTACAACGGCAATGTGTATATCTTAGATAGTAAAACTGGTCTGCTCTGGAAATACGCTAATTCAGGTACAACCTATGCCAAAGGCGTAAGTGTTATAGATATTAATAAATACGATATAAAAAATAATGTTTCTTTAGCGATTGATGGATCGATCTACTTCCTCAAGCCAAATAATACTATTACTAAGTTCACGAGCGGTAAGCAAGTACCAGATTTTCTGCTGAAAAACCTGCCTTACAATGTGCAGAATCCGGTACAAACCTCCCAAATTATTACCGCTGAAACCTTCCCGAGTATTTATGTACTTGATGCCGGTTCAACATCATCAAACCACTCTACTGCACGCGTAATTGAATACACCAAAGACGGCACATTTGTTCGGCAATACGCCTTTCCAGCAGATGCAACTCGGGTTCGCGGGTTTAGTATTAATCCGAAAGATAAGAAGCTCTGGATTCTTAACGGATCAGGTATTGAAGAATTTACCCTCCCGTAAACTGAAAACAGTTTCAGAGAGACACTTTTTTGCTATAGTGCAGTAAATGCCAACCTTACAACAGTACGTTACTGATATTGTTTCAGCTGCGTTTTCAGCAGCCGGCTTCGACACTTCTTACGGTGCCGTGGTTTTTTCTGAACGCCCTGACCTGAGCCAGTTCCAGTGTAATGGTGCTCTCAAGGCAGCAAAACAGTATGGTCAAAGCCCTCGTTCAATTGCCGAAGCAGTGTCCGTACAACTGCAACAAAACACAGAAATTCTGAGTAACGTTCAAGTTGATGGACCAGGTTTTCTCAATATTAGCCTGACCGACACTGCAATTGCCGCACAACTTAATCAGTACGCTCAATCGGAAATTGTACCACAGGATCAAAATCCTCAAACCGTAATTGTAGATTTTGGCGGACCAAATGTAGCTAAACCGCTTCACGTTGGCCATCTCCGATCCAGTATTATTGGCGACAGTATTCAGAAATTACATCGTGCACTTGGCCACACAGTTTACGGAGATATTCACCTTGGTGACTGGGGTACGCCAATGGGAATTCTGATTGCCTTTATTCAACGTGAGCAGCCTGAACTCATCTATTTTGACCCAACTATTACCGATGGATACCCTGCCGAATCTCCGGTTAGCATGGCCGATTTGGAACGACTCTATCCAGCTGGTTCTACACTATTAAAAGAAGATGCCGAATTTCAACGTGCAGCCCAACAAGCCACTGCCGAGTTGCAAGCTGGCCGACCTGGCTACCGCGCATTATGGAACCACTTCATTACGGTTTCTGAAGTTGGTCTCAAAGATAACTTTAAATCACTTGGAGTTGAATTCGATTGGTGGTATGGCGAAAGCCATTATCACGACCGAATTGACCCTCTAGTTGAGAAACTAAAGTCCGAAGGTATTGCAGTTGAAAGCAAGGGTGCACTTATCATCCCCCTACCGGAACAAAACGGCACTGAAATTCCCCCACTTATTTTATTGAAATCTGATGGAGCATTTTTATACAGCACAACTGACTTAGCATGTGTTGATGAGCGCGTCCACGACAATCACGCCAACCAGATTATTTATGTGGTAGATCAACGTCAGCATCTGCACTTTACTCAGGTATTTAGTGCTGCCCGATTAGCAAAACTTTGCCCTGAAAATGTGCCACTTATACACGCTGGTTTTGGCACCATTAATGGCAGTGATGGCAAGCCTTTTAAGACCCGTGCAGGCGGCGTAATGCGTCTTCGTGATCTTATTACCATGGTCACTGAAAAAGCTACAGAGCGCATGGTGGAAGCTGGAATGAGCCAAGAGTACCCTGAAGCTGAGCAAAAAGAAATCGCTCGAAAAGTGGGTATTTCTGCCCTTAAGTTTGCCGATCTGATCAACAACCGAACCTCAAATTACATCTTTGATTTAGATCGGTTTGTTTCGTTTGAAGGAAAAACTGGACCGTACCTGGTTTACACTGCCGTGCGTATTCAATCTATTCTGCGTAAGCTTAAGGTTCAACCTGATACTGATTTTGTCATGCAAGCTCCGACTGATGTTGAACGTGGACTCATGCTTACACTTTCCCAACTACCAGACGTAGTAAACGCAACTTTGGAAGGACTAACTCCACATACCCTCGCCGAGTATGGGTTTACACTTGCCCAAGAATTCAACCGATTCTATCAGCAGACCAGCATTATTCACGAGCAAGATACGCAAAAACAGCAAGGCTGGTTAGCACTTTCGCTTTTCACATTAAAACAGTTGACCTGGATTACTGAGATTCTTGGAATGGAAATTCCAGAACGGATGTAATATGCTGACGTACCTCATTTTTACACCGCTCGTTTGTGCATACCTTTTCTGCCTTGGAAAAGCACTCGTAGTTCAGTTCAGTGCTGCAGAGTTGTCTGACATTGCTCTAAAATGGTGGGCATACTCAGTTGGCATATTCTCTGTATCGATTATTATCGACCAGGTACTATTTAACGGAGTTAGCTCTGATCCTGGCCCAGCCATCTTTGTAATCGTTTTGGCCTGTTTTTCACTTACAGTTGAAACATTTATTCTTCTCATGATTACACTCGTAATTAGCAGAGTAATTACCTGGGCTAAAAGCCTGAAAAAAACTAAATAAGCTTGACGTAACGGCGTGGCCCTACTTGTAACAGACTACCTGATTCTATTGCAACTACAGCCTCAGTATCCGTTACTTTCTCGTTATTGAACTTTACTGCACCCTCACGAACCAGCTGCCGTGCTTCTGTTTTGCTTTTGGCAAAAGTACTAACAATAAGTAAATCAACAATCGAAATTTCCGAACCTTCAACGTGTAATTCAGGAATATCAGTCGGAAGCTGTTTCTCACTAAACTGATTCATGTACTCCTGACGAGTTGTCTTCGCCACATCTTCGCCGTGATACAACGCCACCAGACGCTCTGACATATCAAGTTTAATATCACGCGGATTTTCACCAGAAGCAATTCGCGTAGCTAATTCTTCCTTAGTAAACGGAAGGGCGGGCTGTGGAAATACAATCAGGAAATCAGCCATTAGATCGTCACGCAAAGTCATGAACTTACCAAACTTGTCTTTTGGTGTATCAAGCAGAAAAATTCCATTGCCGTAACTTGAACTCATCTTGCGACCATCCATACCGCTCACCAGTGGATTCACAATAATAGCTTGCTGACGCTTGCCAGCCTGTTCTTGAAGAGTACGTCCTGCGAGTAGATTAAACCACTGATCGGTACCCCCAAGCTCAACGTCGGCTTCTACAGCAATCGAATCGTAGCCCTGCATAAGAGGATAGAGCATTTCACGCAACGAAACACGTCCACCTTTTTCCAAACGCTTTGCTACAAGCTCGCGTTTTATAAACGTATTCACCGAGAAGGCATCAGCCAGATGGCTGATTTTTCCTAATGAAAGCGAATTCAACCAGGTTGAATTATGATGAAAGGTAACTTGATCTTTGCGTTCTGGGTTGAGAACCATCCAAAGCTGCTCTTCGTAGCGAGCCATATTTTCTGTAACTTGCTCCTCGGAAAGCATCGGCCGTTCTGAATCTTTATCTGAAGTATCCCCAACTTGACCGGTAAAATCACCAATAATGAGTTCAATTTTGTGACCAAGCTCCTGAAAGGCACGGAGGCGCCACAAAACTATTGCGCGACCAATGTGAATATTAGCGCTGGTAGGGTCAATTCCGAGCTTTACGTGCAAAACTTCGCCAGCATCAATTCGCTTTTTAGCATCATCAATACCGACCTGATCTGCAACTGCGTACGAGAAAATATCGTCTTGTGAAAATTTGAGTTCCATACCTGTAACTTTAGCGTGTATTATGCTATTCTTCAATCACATGAAGCGTTCAAACAAGCGGCCAACCAGTCGCCTCAACCCTCTCGATTTACGGAAGACCGGCGGCAAGCTCCCAAAGAGCGGAATTGCTTCTACGCAAACCGAAAAGCTTCCCTTCTGGAAACGTCTCATCCCTTTCCAAAAAGGGTTCAAATTTTCTTGGAAAAAGTTTCTCCTCGGCATTCTCATACTTATTGTGCTGCTATTTATCGCAATTGCAGCAGTTTTTGCGTACTACGTTCGCGACCTTCCGAACCCAACCAAGCTCATTGATCAAGTAGTTAACCAGTCAACTAAAATTCTTGACCGTAATGGCACGCTCATATACTCGTTTCACGGTGATCAAAACCGCACACTCGTTACACTGGATAACATCAGTCCTAACCTCAAAAATGCAACATTAGCGGTTGAGGATGCCAACTTTTATAACGAAAGTGGTTTTGCTGTTAAAGGAATTGCTCGCGCAGTGTACTGTCGTATCAATTCTCATTGCGGACTTGAATCTGGTGGTGGTTCAACAATTACTCAACAGTTCGTTAAGAACGCAATTCAAAGTGTAGACACAGCTTCAGGTAAGCCTGCAATTGCCTTCACAAACCGGACACTCAGCGACAAAGTCAAAGAACTTATTCTTTCAATTGAAGTTGAACAGCGCTATAGCAAAGACGACATTCTAACTGGATACCTCAATAACATCTCGTACGGAAACAGCACATACGGTATCGAGGCTGCTTCTGAGACCTACTTTGGTGTACATGCTAAAGATCTTACATTATCACAGGCCGCCACTCTTGCTGCCATCCCACAGCTGCCAACCTACTATTCTCCATACGGCACTCATCTCGATAAGCTTATGGCACGCAAAGCACTCGTACTCGATCGCATGGTAAAGGTTGGATATATTTCTCAGGCTGACGCTGACAAAGCAAAAACCGATGCACCTACATTAGACAACCCTTCATTTGCCAAACAAGGCGGGCTCGTTGCGCCTCACTTCACATTCTTTGTTCGCCAGGCATTGATCGACTTTATCGGTGGTGACCCTGCAACTGCTGAACAGCGCCTCGATAGTTCCGGTATGATTGTCCACACCTCACTCGACATGAACACCCAAAACCTTGCCCAAGGTATCCTTGAAAACATGGGTCCTAATGCAGTCAAAAAATACAACGCTACAAACGCCGCCCTATCAGCTGTAGATCCAAATACAGGCGAAATTCTGGCTATGGTAGGTAGTATCGATTACACATCTTCAAAATCGGGAAATACAAACTTTGCTACAGCCGCACTGCAGCCGGGGTCATCATTCAAACCATTTGTATATGCAACTGAGTTTGATCCGGATCATAAAAAATCCCCTGCATCTATTACGTATGACGTGCCAACCGATTTTGGTGGTGGCTATGCACCAAATAACTATGATGGTAAATTCCGCGGCCCAATTACTGACCGTCTTGCCCTCGCAGGATCATTGAACATTCCAGCTGTAAAGAACTTTTACATGGCCGGGAGCAAACAATCAATTGATACAGCACACCGCATGGGAATTACCACGTTAAATGCTGATCCTAGTACATACGGATTATCTCTCGTTCTTGGTAGTGGAGAAGTCCGCGGTGTGGACATGGCAAACTCATATGGAACATTCGCAAACGGCGGAACCGCACATGCACTTCGACCAATTTTATACATCGAACAAAGTGGCAAAACAATTAAAGACTATCGCACAGATGCAGGTAAAAAAGCCATTGAACCAGAAGTTGCCTACGAAATTAGCAACATCTTAAGTGATGTAAACGCTAAGCGACCAGTCTTTGGTTCACTTGTGAATAACCTTACGCTGTCCGATCGTACGGTAGCTGCTAAAACCGGTACAACTCAAAGCTTCCGAGACAGTTGGACAGTTGGATACACTCCTCAAATTGCAGTTGCAGTTTGGGTAGGAAATAACGATCCTGGCAAAACCATGAATTCAGGCTCTGATGGATCAGTTGTTGCTGCCCCGATTTGGAAACAGTTTATGACGCAATACCTCGCTGGTAAGCCAGTGCTTGATTTCACAAAGCCAGATGACATCACGACGTTCACTGTTGATAAGCTATCTGGGAAAATTCCTACTGATCAAACCCCGACCACTGACGGTTCTCGCATTACAGATATTTTTGCACCATGGCAGATTCCAAAAGACTTCGACGATGTTCATCAACTTGTTAAAATTGATAAAGTTTCAGGCAAGCTTGCAACAAGTCTAACCCCTGCCGAAGACATCGTTGATCAGTTCTATTTCAATGTACATTCTGAGGAACCCGACAAACCAAACTGGGAAAATCCTGTGCAAGCATGGGCATTGGCAAATGGCGGCGGATCAACTCCTCCAACCGCAACTGATGATGTACATACCGACACAAATAAACCAACAATTTCGATTACCGCTCCGGCTAATAATTCAACAATTACTGGACCATTTACTATCACTACAAGTGTAGGTGGACCACAAGCAATCACAAAAGTTGAATTCTTTATTAACAATGTTTCAGTTGGAACTGCAACTCAAGCACCATGGCAACTTGACTATGATGCAAGTTCTCTTCCATCTGGAAGTGAAATTATTGAGACTACAGTAACGAATAGCTTAGGACTCACAAGCTCTACGCAGATTACCGTAACTAAAGGTGATGCTGCCCCACCAACTCCACCAGAAATTCCTGGACCAGTTACGAGTGCCACCGCAACCAATGGAATGATTCACCCAGTCCTTAAAGCAGTTCATTTAAGTTGGCTGAACCCTGCGAGCACTGCACTGAGTTCAGTTGTAATTTATCAATCAAGCACAAGCACCGCACTTGGAACACAGGTAAAAAGCCTTGCAGCTACTTCAGGAGCAGCAGCATCAACTGATATTACAATAACAACCCCTGGAACATATTACTTTACGATTAGAACTGCAAATTCAGCCGGTGACCAGAATACTCCTGGCGTAACCGTAATGGCACAAGTACTACCGTAACTAGAGTTCCTTCGACGAGCCTTTTTTCTCTATTCCTAGTGCCTTTAAGAGCTGTTTCAGCTCTTTTTGGTAACCTGTATGTGTGTATCCGAGTTGCTCGATTTCTTTTTCGCGACGAGCTTGTTGTTGGACACGTCGTACCTCTCCACCTAGTCCAACTTCACCGATAACACAAAGCTTCTCGTCGAGTGTTTTGTTTAGTGCTGCAGAAGCAAGTGCTACACACACAGCAGCATCAACAGCCGGATCTTTAATTTTCATACCGCCAACAACGTTCACAAAAACATCTTGACTACTTAAATCAATTCCTGCACGACGCTGCAGGACTGCAAGAAGTAGGTTGAGAC
Source organism: uncultured Candidatus Berkelbacteria bacterium (assembly GCA_903834195.1). Taxonomy (GTDB): domain Bacteria; phylum Patescibacteriota; class UBA1384; order CAILIB01; family CAILIB01; genus CAILIB01. Next base: position 47,538 of record CAILIB010000003.1, read on the forward strand.
GATTTAAATCAAACCCCGAGGCAGTTCGACGCGGATATCCGAACACACTTGGAACTGTAAGCGCCTGAATTTCTACAAGCATTGGACGACTTCCTTCCATGACAGTGGAGAGAATAGAACCAGGTACTTGAACTCGTTCACCGAGCAAAAACTGAGCTGGGTTTGTAACTTCTTGGAGACCTTTTTCTCCCATTGCAAGGAGGCCGGTTTCACTAATATCACCAAACCGATTTTTTACTGCCCGTAATATACGAAGGTCGTGCTGCGAATCTCCTTCTAAGTACAGAACTACATCAACTAAGTGTTCTAGTGTACGAGGCCCTGCAACTGTACCCTCTTTTGTAATGTGACCTACAAGCACAACTGGAACACCAATTCCTTTAGCGAGTTGTTGAATACGAATTGCAGTCTCGCGGACTTGCACGATACTTCCCGGAGTAGAGGGGAAAGCTGGATCGTACATAGTCTGAATAGAATCAATAATAACCAAGGCTGGCTTTTCGTTCTCAATTTGTGCAGCAATACTATCTACGTTTGTAGCTGCAAGTACATGCACCGCATCTGCTTCGGCACCAAGACGCTCGGAACGCAATTTAATTTGCTCAGGAGATTCTTCACCGCTTACATATAACACAACACCTTCAACATGCGCTGCAACTTGAAGTAATAATGTACTTTTACCTATTCCTGGATCACCACCCAGTAAAATAACACTTCCTGGGACAATGCCACCACCAAGTACACGATCAACTTCTCCAACACCAGAGGAGCGCCGTACTAAACGCTCACCTTGTACATCACTCAGCTTCTGAACTTGTTGTGTAGTTTGCCCGCTATACCCACCAGTACGTACATTTTTATTTCGCTCTGAACTTGTTGGAACAGAAAACTCTTTTAACGTATTCCACTCTCCACAGTTTGAACAACGCCCTTGCCACTGCAAGAACTCTTCACCGCAACTATTACAGACGAAAACTGTGGTTGATTTACTTTTAGCCATACAGTTACTATACCGAACAAATTACGAAGTTCAACACTAGTACAGTGTGGAGTAGCAAAACTAATCTAGAGAAATAATATTTTGAATATGGCAAACCGGAGAAGAAACGTCCCGCCACGTTTCACATTCAACTGTATACACTACTCGGTACATTCCCCCATCTTGAACATCTCTATCCCCTTGCTGAAATGCAATTGCTTTTTTTCGTACCGATCCTTCAGTTAAAAACCCACTCAAGTGTTGTCCAGTACTCCCAACTTTTCGCAGCCCATTAAGAGTGCACACAGTCTCAAAAAGAGGTCGTGAAAACCCAATTCCAAATGGCTCCATCTCTTCAAGTGCAGTGCATAAATCAAGGGTTACATCACTCAAATTAAGTTCTAATTCAGCCGTTCGTTCAGCAGCACGTCGTAAATCTGCCAATGTAAACCCTTGCGCCTGAACATATGTAGATAACTTTGTTCGAAACTGATCGATATCCCCGATAAAGGTAAGTCCTGCAGCTTTTGTATGCCCACCAAACCGCTCCAATTCATCCTTACTCGCCTCTAACATCTCAACAGCATGAACTGCACCCACACTCCGTACTGAACCCTTAATTACCCCATCTTCTGGTGCCAAAGCGATAACAGGACGTTTATATCTATCCATAAGCCTACTCGCAACTAAGCCTATTACCCCTGTTGACCACGTCTCGTGAAACACAACTAATACAAGTGCATCGTCCATTTCACTTGCCTGTCGCTCTGCTTCGAGTAGATGTGTATCAACTAATGCTTGGCGCTCAGTGTTTTGGTCTGTAAGATGTCGTGCAAGTTGAGCAGCTTGCCGAGCATCACTCGTAATTAAAAGCTGCACTGCTGCATTTACGCCTGCAACTAATTCATTGTGCATTCGTGAAGGAGCATTAATGCGCGGAGCAATCTTAAATCCAACATCACCTGCGGATACTGTATCAATTTGAACTCCAGCAGACTCAACTAATGCGCGTATTCCCACATTTTTGCTTTTTTGTAACACGTGTAACCCATATCGAGCAAATAAGCGATTTTCACCTACAAGAGGAACCATATCCGCAATTGTAGAAATTGCCACTAAATCCAGCTCCCATTTCAACTGCTGCACATCTTCACTTCGTGAGACATACAACTGCTCAACTACCTTCCAGGATAAGCCGCAGGCACACATCTCTTTAAACTCGTACGGGCAATTTTCTTGCTTAGGATTAATAATTGCAAGTGCACGATCGGCTATCTCACCAACTTGTGGTTCATGGTGATCAATTACAATGACATCAATTCCTGCATCTGCAATTTGAGCAATTTCCGCCTTTGCAACCGTCCCATTATCCACCGTGATAAGTAACCTAGGTGCACGAGAAATAACCTCAGCAACTATTACCGAAGTTAACCCATACCCTTGTGCACGACTTGGAATAAGTGGCACAACTTTCATGCCCAATGTACTCAAAGTTCGTACAAGTAAGGCTGTTGCTGGCACGCCGTCAGCATCATAATCCCCGAAGATTAAAACCTCTTCAGCTAACTCAATAGCCTTATTTAACCGAGAAACAACGACATCCATACCAAGCATTTTGGATGCATCATACTGATCTTTGTAAAAATCAGGTCGCAAAAAATGCTCCTGTTCAGCAAGTGGTATTCCACGACCAACTAAGATCTTTTCTAATATCGGATTAACTGACATACGCCCAACGATCTATGCGCAGGTCGACGTGAGAACTGGCAGTATTAACCTTATTCTGATGCACAAGACGTGTAAGGTTACGCACTTGCACACCCGCATCTCCCAACGTATTAAACTGAACTTGCATCCCCTCTTTTGTGAAGACAGTTAAATCATATGTACTATTTCCAACTTGAGCACTTGTTACATGTACACCTGGTAAATCTGTCAGAAAATCAGTTTGCAAAACTTCTATAAACGAGATGAATGTACGACCAACTAATGGCTTACCCAGTGTTACGTTAATATTTTTAGTATCAACTACATGCGGTAAACTGGCGATTTTGGCCCCTGCCGAACTTGCCACATCTGGAAGAGTGTCTTGAGTGTATTGAGTAAAAGCAATTCCCTGACTATCAACCAGAATCGACATACCATTACTTACCCACACAAAGGCAGGTTGTCGCTCAGTTATTACAAGACGAAGCGTATCTGGAATACCGCGTAGAATACTTACATTCGTAACGAGTGGATCCTGCGCAATGCCTTTGAGAATTGTATCTTTAGGCAAGAACCAAATACTTCCACCGAGTGGAACTGACTTACTAAGTTCATCAGGATTGCTGAGAATTACACCTTGAATATCAACTTTTCGTACTCGAAAAAAGGGACCAAAAAATACTGCATAGAGTAGGAGAATTGCACCAATACCAAGTGATACTTGTTTAACTGTACGAAAGAAAAAAGACCAGTCACGCCGTGGCTTCTGGAGACTACCGTAAATTTTGGGCATTTGACGTACGTAACGTCGAGGTGCGCGTGCCATATACGTATTATACCTTACTCATTCCCATAGACCGATGCGTTCAAAGGCAGGGCGTAATTCTGCACCAGTTGCATGCCATGCTGCTTGTTGAATCTGTGTAACCATATTCCACACTGAACTCGCCGATGGCTGCACCTTACCTTTTCGAAGGTAATTTCGATTGCGTTTTTCAACATACAATCCATCTACTCTAATCTTGTCGATTCCAGAAGCTGATAAAATTTCTTCAAGATTTTGATCTGGAAGAGGTAAAAAGAGTGGACCAAACACTTCACCTTTTGGAACTGATCGCGCCAACCCTTTTACTTGCTCAGTGATACGTCGAATCAACTCATCACTCCTCACTGAGGTTAACTGGATATGAGCATTCAAAATGACAGGTCGAGGCTCATCAATTGAACGATCAACTCGTAGCTGCTGTAATTTCGTCAGACCACCATCTTTTGTTAACCAATCAGCTTTATACCGTACCATTGTTACATCAACTTTCATTTTTGTTGGAGGCATAAGCATAGTTACATAACGCACTGACGAAAGTATATTCTGGCCATTTGCACCAGCATTCGTATATAATGCTCCCCCAATAGTTCCCCCCACTCCGTAGAGTGAAGTTAACCCGCCAAAACCCTGACTAGCTGCTGACGTAATAAAACGCTGTAATTGCATTCCACTATCAACAATCATCTGGCTATGGTCTGCGGTCATAACGCAATTTGATGAAAGGTTGTGGATAACTAAACCAGGAAAACCGCCATCAGAAAATAAAACTCCCTCTCCAGCACCTACTACTACATAGGGAACTTTCGCGTCAATTGCACCTTTTACAGCTTCTATAAGTTCAATGGCATCGTGAGCTATGGTGAAAAAATCTGTAGTTCCTCCAACACTCAGTGCATTAAATTGAGCCAAGGATACATTTTCCTCAACCTGCGATATTCGTCGTAATAATTCAGCACGAACCCCACTCACCATACAAATCGTTCACCATTTTCAGTAATACACTCGGCTTCAGGATGCAGTGTCACACCATACTTTTCCTTAACGGTTTCTCGAACTTGCTGAACGAGTGCAATAAAATCAGCCTGAGTGCCCGTGCCTAAATTTGTAATAAAATTTCCATGTGTTGGATACACCTGCATACCTCCATACTGCCTCCCTAATTGACCAGAAAATTCTACATAATACCCTGCAGCACCTGAAGTCTCACCAGCAGGTATTTCAGAAGGTTCCAAATTCTGAAATACAGAACCACAGTTTGCAGCTATTGGCTGAATAGTATTTTTAGTTTTTGTCCAATCTAAATACTGCGTCTTCGCAGCTGCTATTTGTTCTGTAGGAGCTGCAAATAATCGTAGAATTACTGAGGTAATTACCTCAGTACTTGTGTGAAATCGACTATAATCATAGCCAAATTCGGATTCATTTACTGGGTAGAACCGAGTTTCGCCTTTTCCATCTCGTGACACACAGTTAACACCAACTATTACTTCTGATAGTAAATGTTTTTCACCATGAATATTATTAAATACTGCCCCACCTACGTTACAAGGAATTCGTGCAAACCAATGCAATCCAGTTAACCCTTGATTCAAAGACCACATAACAGCCTGTCCCCAGGCAACTCCTGCACCTAGTTCCACATATGTCGGAGCGCCTTCAGACACAACTTTTCCTTCTAACGCCAGATACTTTTCTCCTTCTCCACGAGCATATCTTGGTGCAGCATTATATGGTTCAATTTTATCATACTTTTTCATACTCACTTCATCGCTCGATAAGACAGTGCACAAAGTAAGAGCAGGTTGAATTACCAACCCATCCATACCAGCATCGGCAAAAAGTATATCACTACCACCACCAATTATTCTGGTTTTAATATCTGCTTCTTGGGCCAGAATAAGATCTTCCTGCAATTCTTCGATGGTTGTTGGTCGAGAAAAATAGGCAATTTCACCACCAACTTTAATACTCGTCAACTGACTTCCGAGTACACCTTTTTTCCAACGCTCAGGAATTACTGTCGCCATTTTTCCAAAAGGTTACTTATACTACCCGCACCAACATTAATAATAACACCTGAAACTTTACTTACTTCTTTAACATACTCACCCACCTCATCAAGGGTATGCAAGGTAGTTAGTTTAAATGAATGTTTTCCAGTCTCAATTTCTTTCGCAACGTCATCAATTGTAACGTCTATATCATCCTCACGACCAGGGACGTGAAATATTGGTGCAAGTACTAGCTCAGTAGGAGCCGGATCATCAAAAGCTCGGGCAAAATCTTTGAGCAATGCCTGAGTGCGTGCTTTTTGATGCGGTTGAAATATCACAGTCACATGTTCAGTTGGAAATTTTTCCCGGACACCTTTCATAAGTGCCTGAATTTCGCGTGGATGATGAGCATAATCATCATATAACTCAGCCTTATTCCAAATACCAAGGTACTCAAACCGTCGCCCGACACCTGGAAAACTATTTAGTGCTTTCTTGATTAGATCATGTGAAATACCCAACTCATGGGCAATGCGTGCAGCAGCAGTTGCATTTAATAGATTATGTAGACCTGGCTGCGGAACTGTAACCCCAGGCCAGAGATGAAATTCATCATACCAACGAAACTTGTATGAAAAACTCTTACACACTTTCCGTATACGGGCATCACGTCCGTACGCCACAACCAACCCAGTTTTCCCAGGCAGATTTCGCAGGAACCGTTTATACGACTGCTCAATTTCGGGAAGACCCTTAGTGTAATAATCAGTATGATCCAGATCAATATTTAGGATAACCGCCATTTGCGGTGTAAATCGATGAAAGGAACGATCGTATTCATCTGCTTCTAATACAAGATACTTACTTTGACCAATCTTTGTAGTGTTATTCCATGCACGAATATTTCCTCCCACAAAAACTGTTGGATCGAGTCCTGCTTGATCAAGTATCCAGCCCACCATAGCTGTTGTTGTAGTTTTTCCGTGTGCGCCAGAAATACAAATAGTGAACTTTTCTCGAGTTAGCTTACCTATCCACTCAGAGCGTTTAACAATTGAAATGCCACGGTTACGCAAGGTTTCAACTTCAGCAAAACTTGGCGAATTAGGTGTAGCTGCAGCCGTCATTACAGCTTCAGTTACAGTCGTTGGAATTTTCTCAGGATCACTACCTATGTGAATGTTAGCTCCTAACGCTTGAAGTCGAGCAACATTAGGCGAAAATGATGCATCACTTCCCGAAACATCCCACCCCATTTGTAGTGCGTAATCGGCAATCCAAACCATACCAACGCCACCAGCTCCAACCAAATAAATGTGAGGTTTTTGAGTTTCTATCATGTTGGTATGCTACCAGAAAGCATGAATTTCGCCATTTCTCGCGCAGCATTCGGAAAATCAAATTGACCAATTGCATCACGCAACGCAGCTTGCGCAGTCTGGTTTTCAAGAATGTACATAATTTGATGTGCTAATTCTACTGAAGTTCCAGAAACTTCATCAAAAACCTGTACAGCACCAGCTTTTTCGAACACAGCAGCATTGGCTTGCTGATGGTTTTGGGCTGAGGTTGAAAGTGGTACAAGGATAACTGCCGCCCGCACCGCAGCAAGTTCAGCAATTGTTCCTCCTGCCCTACTTACCACAACATCACTCTGCTGAAACAAGGCCGGCAACTCATCACTTACAAAAGGAGCAATCCATAATTTTTCACGCACATGAACTGGTAATTCTGACGCAGCATGAGAAAATTCGGCATAATCTCGCTGGCCTGTAATGTGCACAATATTCATTTTTTCGAGCAGTGTTTCCCAGGAGTTCTGAATATGCACATTTAGTCGATGACCACCCTGACTACCTCCAGTAACCGTCAACAAGGGTGTTTTAACAGTGCGACCATCCAGCTCAATATTTTCATGGCGATGATCAGCATAAAATTCAGCTCGGACTGGCTGACCAACTTGTTGCAGCTTCGCTTTTGGCAAATTCTTATATGAATCAACCGGATAGGCAGTGAAAATACGTCGCGCATACCGTGCGGTCATTTTATTTGCCAAACCTGGAATTACATCAGTTTCATGAGTAACTAAGGGAATTCGAAGAGCTGTTGCCATAATTGATACCGGCACAGCTACATGCCCACCAGCAGCAAAAATATAATCTGGTCGCATTGTTCGAACGAGCTTTCCAGCCTCTCCCAACCCTTTCACAAACTTAGAAAATTCCTTAACATGCTTCCAGGTAAGGTATCGATTCAACTTTCCTGAAGACACTTCGTACCGGTCAAATTTCAATTCACTCTCGCGAATAAGCGGAGATTGCACATCACTTGAAAGGCCAGCATAGGCACAGTTAACATCCAAGCTTTCTTCCTTGCCCAGAGCCAATACTTGTTCCATGACAGCAAGACACTTGCTGATATGGCCAGAAGTTCCACCTCCAACGAATAAGATCTTTATACTACTTTTGTGCATGCTGTGCTCCGCGTCGTCGTTTCTGTTGTGGGACTACAATCGCATCTTTATCGCCAGTATAGCGGGAGATATTCAAGAGCACACCCATTGCAGCAAGTGAGATCATTAAGTTCGTTCCACCATAACTGATGAACGGCAGTGGAACACCTACGAGTGGAACAATTCCAAGCATTGATGCCAAATTAATAAACGCTTGGAATCCGATCCAGGTAGTAATTCCAACTGCGAGTAAGCGCCCAAACGGATCCTGAGTTTGTGCGGCAATTCTGTAGCCTCGATAAATAATCAGCGAAAATACTGCCACAATTGCAATCCCAACCACCAATCCAAGCTCTTCAATAATAATTGCAAAAATTGAGTCAGTATGAGGCTCAGGTAAGAACAACCGCTTTTGAGAACTTGCACCGTATCCAACTCCAAACCAACCGCCCGATCCAATTGCAATCGAAATATTTTGAATATGATATTTCACCGCATCTGACCCCCCGGAAGGGTCAAGAAACGTTAAGATACGTGCCCGACGATACGGCACAGCAAGAATTCCACCCATTGCCACTACAGATGTTCCCAGTCCAACAACAAATTGCTGAAACGACATTCCAGCAACAACAAACACCGCGATTACAGAAGCCAACATAATACTTAATGTGCCAAAGTCAGGCTCCATAAGCATGAGGATTGAGATAACTGCCAACATCCCAAGAAATGGGAAAAAAGTAGCGCGAAAACTCTTTACCTGATCTTGCATTTTCGTGAACCAAGCACAGATATAGACCAAAAAACTAAACTTCGCTAATTCAGAAGGCTGGAAGGTTTGACCTAAAAATGTGATCCAGCGATGTGCGCCATTTACTGACCCCTTAGTAAAAAGAAAGACACTTAACAGTAAAAGAATCGTCGTGATCATTAATGCTGTAGCCCATTTCTTCCACGATCGATAGTCAATATTTGAAGTAGTTATAAGAGCAATAATTCCAACTACTGCCCAAATAAGCTGACGTTTAAAAAAGTACTTTGGATCGTTAAAGTCAGTGTATCCCACAATCACTGAAGCAGAGTAAATCATTACAATACCAAAAAGTACTGTGGAAATAGTCGCTATTAACAGAATTAAATCTTGTCGATGTTTTCCAAGTGCCATACTACGCCCCGTACCGTTTATGAATGGCTTCAGCAAAGGCTTCGCCACGAAGTTTATAGTTTGCAAATGGTGTATCACTTGCTGCAGCTGGCGCTAGCAATACTACATCTCCACCTTTCAAATGGGTATGAATGCCACTCAAAATTGTTTCCATAACCGGGTTTTGTGCTAGTGGTAGTAATACAAGCGAACTACTCGTTTTCTTTATTTCCTTCTCTAGAGCTTTTCGGAGAGCAGCTGTAACGGCACCAGGGAGAAAACTAACTGTAGTGCACCGTGCTGCAATATGTTTAGCAAGCTCTTCATGAGTTTGTCCTTTATCTTTTCCACCAACAAGCAAGTGAATTCGACGACCTTCAAACGCCTCCATAGCTACGACACATGACTCATTTGTAGTTGCGATACTATCATCGTAAAATGACACCCCACCCTTTTCAGCAACGAGTGATAGTCGATGCTCTAGTCCGGTAAATCCAGTTACAACTTTGCTCATTACTAGAGGTGAAACATGGAAATACGCACCGAGAATTGCTGCCGGTAAAATATTTTCGATATTATGTGCTCCTAATAATTTTCGCCCAGTAATTTCAAAGGATTCTATGCCACTACCAATTGCCACAAACACGATTTCCTTACCTTCTAGGTTTTCAACCCAGGCAGATTGCTGCCGTGGCTGATGACGTGAGTATTGAAATAACTTCCCTTGCACATTTTGAAGGAACAGTGCCTGCGTAGCGTACTCGGCATTCACAATTGCAATATCATTTGGTCGCTGATTTGTGAGTATACGTGCTTTTGCGTGCCGATATTCTTCCAGATTCTTGTGATGATCTAAGTGATCCTGAGTTACGTGTAGTACTACCGCAATGTGCGGACTTAACCGTACATCCTCAAGTTGAAAACTTGAGAGTTCGAGCAAGACAATATCATCCTCTTGCAGGTCATCGAGAAATGAAAATGGGTCGACACCAATATTACCCGCCAAAAACGTTCGACCAGCTTTATACCCGCGTGAGAGAATTTCATACGCAAGTGTTGAAGTGGTTCCCTTACCTTTGGTTCCAGTAATACCAATTGTAATTGCAGGGCAAAGTTCAAGAAACAACTGAGTTTGTGAAGAAAGCTGCGCACCTTTTGAAACCGCCTGAACCAGTCTCGGTTCTGTACTTGAAATCACAGGAGCTCGAAATAGCACGTCAAAACCCGAGAGATCAGCAAGGATGTCCTGACGAATATCCCAAACAACCTGATCACCAAACTCAGCATATTGAGGAGCAAATGTATCACGCACTGCAGCATCACGATCCCTGATTGTCAGTGAGATACCATTGCGAAGCAAAAATGTAGTGAGCGCACGATTATTTACCCCGTACCCGAGAATCACTACCGACTTTTGACGCAATGATGTTACATCACTCATGGAACTCCCCTAACTGATACTAATTTACCCTACTGAAGCAACGCAAGCATTAACCCGATAGAACATCCGACCGCTGCGATAACCCAAAACCGCATCGTAACACGTGGCTCAGGCCACCCAAGTGCTTCAAAGTGGTGGTGAATCGGTGCCACCAAAAATACCTTTCTATGAAATACTCTCTTAGAAAAGATTTGAATCATGGTTGCGATACCTTCGATGTACGGAATCAAGAGTAAAAATGGCAATACGGCAACCGAATTAGTCAAAAACGCGAGCACCGGCAATGTCATACCCAGAGCCATACTTCCTGTGTCTCCCATGAAGAATCGAGCAGGATGAATATTAAACCAGAGAAACGAGAGTAGTGCTCCAAACATACATGCACAGAAGATTGCGAGATGAACCTTTCCCTGTGTTAACGCAATAAACATAAAGACACCAAAGGCGGGCATTGAAACACCGGCAGCTAAGCCATCTAAGCCATCGGTTTGATTCATACTAAACGCAGTGAAAATAACCGTTGCAATGAAAAGTGGAATATAGAGCCAGCCAATCGTAAACGTGCCAAAGTGTGGAATGTGGAGCGTATTAAACCCAAGCTTGGAATAGAACCACCAAGCTCCAATTGCAGCAACGGCAACATACACCCATAATTTATATTTCAATCGTAATCCCCCGCCATTGGAGCCTTTTCCAAGTACATTCAGGATGTCATCTACAGCTCCAATTACACCAGCCGAAACAAGTGCAAAGAGAGGCAACCAAGTTTCTGCGCGATCAAGGTTGAAGATGGCTGTAAGTACCGCGGTAGTTACCCAGAAAAGTACTCCACCCATCGTAGGAGTACCTTCTTTGTCTTTATGAAGTTTGGTAAAAATTGGCGCCGCATTTCCATCACTCCCATGCTGACGCAACCGTTTACCAATACGGTTCTTGAAGAGGAAGTTTGTTAATAATGGCGCAATTAAGAACGCAATCACAAAAGAGACGATCACGTAGATTGCAACCTGTTTAATATCTTCTGTTTGAATACTTACTGCAACACTCATAAAATTGATTACTCTTGCCACTCATTACCCTGTCGGACCAGGAGTTTTTCAGCTTGTTCTGGATGTTCCATTAATTCTTTCACAATTCGCTCTAAGCGCATGCCATTCTGAGATGCTTTCAGGTATACGACGTCATTTTTCTGGACAACCTGTTTCAACTGACTTACTACATTCTCTGGCGCTGGAAATCCAATCATTTTTGTAGCCGGCATTCCTGCTTCTTTTGCTGCAGCAAGCATGGTTTGAGAAAATTGACCAACTGCAACAAGTGAATCTACGGTTCGTGCAGCAGCAGCGCCAATCTCCGCATGTGCTGCTTCAGCATATGAACCCAACTCATTCATTGTACCAAGAATTGCCACTGTTCGTCGGCCATTTGCAAACGGCTTCAACATCTTTACACCAGCAATTACAGCTTCAGGTGAGGAATTCGCAGTATCATCAATTATAGTTACTTCTCGAGCTCCTTTAATGATCCGTCCCCGACCAGCAGGTATTGAATACGCTTTTAGTCCAGCTAGTACATTCTTTTCAGTCAGACCTTCTCGAGCTCCAACCGCAACCGCAGCAATAAGTGGGTAGAGTTGTTGATCACCAATAATTGCAACATGAGCTTCGATAGCTTTGCTCGAAATTTTGTCCTCCAAACAAGTAAACGAGCACTTCAAACCTGTTCCATCTCTACTTTCTACTTTTCCTCGTACTGCCAACTTCTTTTGACTCTTTACCCCAAAATACAAGATTGATTGTGTAGGCTTTAGATGTTGTAGCGGCACATCATCTGCATTAACTACTACATACCCGTCTTTATCAACATACTTTAAGAGAGAACTGATCTCAGCAATAACTGCTTCTTCAGTTTTGTAGAGTTCCATATGCGCCATTCCTCCAGTCGTAAATACTGCTGCCTTTATAGGAAAATGCTTAGCCAAAAAATCTAAGTCACCTACTGTATCAGAAGAAAACTCTAGTACGTAGTAGGGTTGAGTTGTGAACTTTGGAAATTGTGGAAACAGTGCTTTGAATAACACTGTAATCCAGCGACCCTTAGTTTTCGCACGATCTGCAAAACCTAACAATGAAAGTGGAATACCAGTATCCGTTGCCATGTTTCCCGCAGTTTTTACAACTGGCTTCCCAGTTTGTTCCAACATAGCCGCAATCGCTTCCTTGGTAGAAGTTTTACCGACACTTCCAGTTACCACAATCACATATGGATTATCTTGCTTCACCCTAATTCGAACCGCGCGCCAGAGAATAGCCAGAACAAAACGGCGGAGTACAGCTTTCATATTTTCTATTGATTAGTTGGCGGTATTTGGTAGTAGTGTAACAGGTATTGAGCTATACGACCAAATAATGGCACTGCAGTACTTTCAGCATACATACCAACTTTTGCAAGATTTGGCTGATCAATTTTCACCAACATGATAAACTTCGGATCATCAGTTGGACCCATTCCAATAAACGAATGATTATAGGCATCAGGCAAGTAACCACCATTAACTGAGTCAGGCACCTGAGCAGTTCCTGTTTTTCCACCAACTTTATATCCTGGTACTCCTGCCCGAGTGTGGTTTGTTGCTACAACTTGAACAAGCATGTCTCGCACTTGTGCAGCAGTCTCAGGTTTAATAATTTGTTGACTATGCGTCGGCTGAACCAGTTGCCACGGACTTGAGTCATCCTGCTGCACTGCATGTACCATATGTGGCATAACTTCTTTTCCATCATTCGCAATTGCACTATAAGCAGTCAAAATCTGAATTGGCGTGACACTAATTCCTTGTCCAAAAGTTGTAGTTGCCCGCTGCACATCTCCCCACTGACTAAGAGGAACCACTCTACCACTTGCCTCACCAGTTAAATCAATTCCAGTTTGAGACCCAAAACCGTACATTTTCAGATAATCTGACAACGTTTGGTTTCCGAGTTTATTACCTACCCAAACCATTGCCACGTTATCTGAATTTACCAACACCTTCGTCATTGTTTCAGTACCATACGAACGACGTAACGCAGTTTCAATCTTATACCCATTCACAGTTACAGACTCATCAAACGTATTTGAGGTATCAGGAGTAACAAGTCCCTGATCGATTGCTGCAGCCATTACAACTGGTTTGAAAATACTTCCAGGCTCCCAGTTAGAACTTACAGCCGGATTCGTAAATAAGTTAATACTTTGTTTACCAACATTACGAAAATCGTTTGGATCATAGCTCGGATAATTTGCCAGTGCACGAATCTCACCTGTTTTCGGATCCATAATTATGACTGACCCTCCAACAGCTTCATCTTTTTGAACTTCAGCCGCTAATTCCTGCTCAGCGTCATACTGAATATTGCGATCTATAGAAAGTTGATAATTAGAACCATCTTTTTCTTGAACTACTTCTTGTTGAGCTAGTACACTTCCCTGACTATCGCGCTCTAGCTGCACCTGACCAGCATACCCCTTCAGCTCAGTATCATATTGTCCTTCAATGCCATACTGACCCTGATCCTTATCATTTACAAAACCAAGAGTTTGCCCCAAGAAATTACCTTCTGGATATACCCGTTTATAACTTCGTGTAAAGAAAATTCCGTTCGTAAAGTAAATTGTATTACCTTGGGTCGGATCAAAGCTTGGCACTACTGGAGAAGACTTCGAAAGTTGTTTTCGTAGTGCATTTACTTGCGTAATAATATTCTGCACTTGATCCTTACTCAGGTTAGTAGCCAGAGGATCAGCATATGCAACTATGTTTCCCTGTGCATTCTTCTTCTGCAATGTTGCGAGAATCGAAGCTTCATCTGTATTTGTTAAACTCGCCAATAGATGTGCAAATTCTGGTTTATTTAAGACATCGCGAGGTGTAACAGAGAGAGAAAAAATTTCCAAACTTTCAGCTGCAGCAATGGTAGTTCCTGCAGCAGCATCCTGAACATAAATAGTACCCCGCTTCGGCTGAATAGCCCGCAGAGTATCTTGCTGCTTCTTTGCAAGTGCCACAAAATTACTGTGCTGTAAAACAGTAATTTGAAACGTCCTCCCTACCAATATGACGGCAAGGATGAAGAGTGCGCCGATAAGCAATCCGATGCGCGCTCGTGTAGACATAGGTTATGGACGCGCGGTGGAAACTCCCGCGACATCGCCCTTATCTACGTAGGTTGGTTCACTAGATGACATTGGTACCATTTGTGCTTTGGCAGGATCTTGCGAAATCGCATTAATTGCCTGATACCGTTCAGCTTGAAGCTGAAGATTGGTATTTTCTTGATCAACTTGACTAATATTATTACGCAAGGCGCTATCTGTATACGGACTTGTAGCACTCTTTGTGTTACTCAACATAACGAGCGCTAGAATAGCTAATACAGCTAGTCCAAAAAATTTAGCAGTGGTTGGACCAAACGTTACGCGTTTTTGCGTAGTACGCATTGGCGCGCGAGCAACCGTGCGCTTTGAAATAGTGTACCCAGTATTGCGGGAATATCGTGCCCCCATGTAATGCTCCTTTAGGCGGCTAGATGCCGATTTCTTTCAGTGTTTGCGCAAATTCTTCGGTAGTTTGATCGATTTGACCTTGATAGGTTTCCCAGGTCTTTTCGTCCCAAACTTCCACGTGATCGAACAGTCCAGCGAGAATTGCTTGCTTTCCAAGGTTGGCGTACTGACGTAGGTAAGCTGGTAGTACAACACGACCCAGTTTATCTAACTCAACATCCACGGCCCCAGCTAAGGTTTGACGCACGTAGGCGCGTGTAGACGCCTGACTTTGCGGTAACTTAGCAAGCTTTTCTGCAATCTCCTGCCAGGCAGACAGCGGGTAGAATTTGAGTGAGCCGTCGAACCCCTTGGTTATAACGGCTCCCTCAGCCAATTTCGATCGCCATTTAACAGGCAACTGCAGTCGTCCTTTCTCGTCGATACTGTGTCGGTGCTCGCCGATGAACATATGCAATTGATTATTATTTGAGCGATCCACTTTGCCCCACTTCAGACCACTTGTTGTTATTATGGAGCTGCTTTCCAGGTGTGTCAACGCTAGAACATACACCGAACACCCACCAATGAAGAAATTAAAAGAGGGCCGCCGGAGCGACCCACTTCCGATTAGATCGAATTATCGACCTGTACTGATTTTTTTCACCTCCCTATATACATGTGAACCTTCGGACATGACCATGCGGTACCTGCTCCGAAGTATCGCACTCGGCATTCTCTGACGCTTCTTACAGGTTTTCAGATGGTCCCGTGATCGTGTTAATCTCTCACGATATTTCATCGCCTCTACAGGTATGAGCTCTCTAACAACTCTATCCGCAGCCTTGATGCGCATTTCCGCAACTGTTCTGAATAACCCAGTTGCCATCAGGTCCATTGCTATCCTTAGTTCTCTGTATGGCAAACCCTCATGGCTTCGAATCTGTTTTAGCAATTTCTTCAGCTTTGAATACTGGAAAATATCCTCCTCGGATGCCTGTTCAAAGAAACAGTTACCCATTCGATCGATCATGTTTTCCAAGTGACCAGCATCTCGTTGTAATGCTTTGTAATCACAACAACCTGCACCAGTCTTACTTTGTCTAGACAATTAAATCACCCCCAGATGTGACATGGAGTAAAATACCAGAAAATCAGAGTAAGTACAGTCCCTAGAGAACCGTCGAAAGTTCTTCTATCGCAACACGGACCTGTTCCATCGTATCGCGGTCACGAATAGTTACAGTTCCATCTTCAAGGGTTTGGTAATCAATAGTAATACAACTTGGAGTTCCAATCTCATCCTGACGGCGGTAACGCTTTCCAATTGCTCCAGATTCCTCATACACCGTCATGTAATCAGGTTTCAGCAACGCAGCAACTTCACGGGCTTTTTCAGCCAGACCATCCTTTTTCATAAGTGGCAGCACAGCCACACGAATAGGTGCAAGATGTTTAGGCAAGTGGAGCACTGTCTCAAGCTCTCCAGATTGACCATCACGGCCTTCAGGGTACTCTCGGTAGCAATCTATAAGAGTTGTAAGGAGAGCACGTCCTAGCCCCAGTGACGGCTCAATCACGTATGGGATGTATTTATCGCGGGTTTCTTCATCAAAATAGGTAAGATCACGACCAGAAGCTACTTGATGCTGAGTTAAGTCATAATCTGTTCGACTTGCACAACCCCAGAGCTCGCCCCAGCCACCAAACGGAAAGTCGTATTCAAAATCAACTGTACGCTTGGAATAGTGAGCAATTTCATCTGCCTGGCCTTCATAGCGACGCAGCCGTTTTTTCTCAATTCCCAAATCTTCTGTAAGAAATTGCTCCATTGAATCCAGCCAGCTATCAAAGGCCACTTCTTCTTCCCCTGGTTTCACAAAGTACTCGATTTCCATCTGTTCAAACTCGCGTACTCGGAAAAGCGAATTACCTGTAGTGATTTCGTTGCGAAATGCCTTACCAATTTGAGCAATACCAAACGGCAATTTGCGGGGATATGTTTGCAGAACGTTTTTAAAGTTAACAAAGATACCCTGGGCGGTTTCTGGTCGTAAATAGGTTACAGCACCAGCATCTTCTACCGGACCAAGCATAGTCTTGAACATCATATTGAACATACGCGGCTCACCAAAGGCTTTTTCAGCACAGTTTGGACAAACCAAATACTTCACCTGCTCGGTTTCTGGCAAAGGGTTTTCAGTAACATTTAGTTCTTTCCAGGCTTTTTCTGCCTCTTCTGCCGCCCGCTTTTCACCGATCTTGCGATACCCAATTGCTGCATCACGCCACCGAATCACAAACACTTCCTGATTTGATTCACCAAGAAAGTGGTCTGAACGAAGCCGAATATGACAATTTGAACATTCAATAAGTGGGTCAGCAAAAGTATCAACGTGTCCAGAAGCCTTCAAAACAGCCGCTGGAGTTAGTATAGAAGAGTCGAGGCTCAACATATCATCACGGAGCTGAACAAAACGCCACTGCCAACGTGCTTTAATATTGTTGTTGAGCAGCGTTCCGAGTGGCCCTAAATCATATAATCCACCAGCACCACCATAAATTTCACTGGTCGGAAATAAAAAGCCACGTCGTTTCAAAAGATTGACGATAGGCTCGAGCGTTTTTGGTGGTTCGGATGGTTTTTGGTTCATATGGCTACAGTAGCAAATATGCGGTTGTGCGGAAAGTGTCCAGGTATAAAAATAGAGCGGGCCGCATAATCGCGACTCCGCCCCGTGACCGGCTCATCCTTTGCAGAGAAATTTCATGAGCATTCCTCGTTTTCGAATTTTCCCGTCGGCACCTGGTTTATCGGGAAACGCATCGATCCACTTTCCACCAATCAAAACCTGTTGTTTCAGGTACCACTGCCGTATACCGCGAGTACCCTCCTTGATTTTGAACTGGAGGAAGAAATCGCAGGCTGTTCCTGGGTGAGATGTAAGCTCACCAGACTTAACTTTCCAGAAGTCAGAGTTAGCTGGCGTAGATGGTAGCGGGATATCCTGAGGCACCCCATCCAGACCGTCAACACTTTCGATGTGAATTCTTCTGGTCTTTTCGCTCCAGTCCTGACCACCAGCATTAATGATAGGGAACAACTTCAAGTATAGCTGTCCACTATGAACGATGCTGGACAGTTGAACTTCAAGCGGAAGCTTGGGATCATAATCCTTCATCGTTTCTCTGGATGCGTCGAACCGGGCATTGTCAAACGGTAGCGTAGGGGGTGCGTACTTTCTCGACTCAGTCGTTTGGCCAAAGGCGCACTGTAGCAACGCTACAAAAAGCGCAAAAATAAATATTCGATTCACAAATCACCGCAAGAGCTGTCTCTGACAGATTGCCGAGTAAATATAGCAGAAAATGGCCTTTAGAGCAACGATCTTACTCTACAAAGCGAACTGATTTAAGCGGTTTGCCAATCTGAGTTTGCAAGTAATCAAACACAACTTTAGCCGTCTCTTTGCAGACTGCCTCATCCGCCGACAACCTATCGCTAATAAACTCTGGCCGAGCAAATTGTCGCAGTACAACAACTGTTTTTGGATGATCTAAACGCAAAAAGGGGAACTGCGATGTTTGAGGCGCGCGCTCACATACCACTCCACCAATCACACTACTCCACCCCACCCAGTGCTGATCCAATGCATCACCCGTAACCGCACAATGCGATAATTCAGGCTGATACCCCAAAACCGTCAGCATTTTAAAGAGGAGCTCGGCAACAATCAGCTGAAGCCGAATCGGATCAGGGTTAGATTCAGCGCAGCGACTATGAATACAATCGAGCGTATAAATTAACCCGTCATACACCTCAGGATGCGCTTCACGTTCAACAAAAAGCTTATCCACAGCCTCTGACAAGATTTCGGCGAACTGTAAAAATAAGAGCGTGTGTTCTGGGTACTGCGCTGCACTTTGCCCACCAATAACCTGCGCCTGAACAATCAAATAACTATTTCCAGCTTCCACTAACTCAAGCATCGTCGGCACATAGGCAAGTAAGTGCCCAGTTAAGCGAGATGTAGTCCGTCGTACTCCCCGTGCCCGCGCCCATACTTTGCCAAATTCTCGAGTAAACAAAAGGTAGGATCGATCAGCATCGAACACATCCGCATCATGCAGAATGATGGCAGCCGTCTTTTTCTCTCTCATAGATTAATGTTGGCACTCAGGACAATAATGAGTCGAGCGCCCAGCAACTTTAACCCGTTCTATAGTTCCTTCTAAACACCGTACACACTGCTGTCCGGTTCGGTGATATACCTGTGCAATCTTGAGGTACGTCCCTTTTTCGCCAATCGCATTCACGTAGTCCTTCTCACTTGAACCACCATAGAGCAATGCAAGTTCAAGAGTTTCACCAATTGCAGCATGCAAATTGCGCACTTCTCCGGAAGTTAAACTCCCAGAAAGTCGAACCGGCAATATTGCAGCCCGAAACAAACTCTCATCTGCGTAAATATTTCCCAAACCAGCTATGTTTGTCTGATCCAGTAGAAAAGATTTAATCGGCACACGAGGATGCTTTTTGATCTGTTGCGCGAGGTAATCAGATGTAAATTCTTTATCTAATGGCTCAGGTCCAAGTTTCTGAATAAAATGAAGTTCTTCCAAACCCTTTTCATCGAGTACGCTCATCATGCCGAATTTACGCAGATCGTTGAAATAAAGCGTTGAGCCATCACTAAAATCAATTACCACATGGGTATGCTTGTGAGGGAGAGGGTCCAAATACCCTTCAGACGGATGTCCGCCCATCACCGCTTCTTCTGATGCAGATTTAGCCGGTTTCCAGATTAACTGACCAGTCATCTTAAGGTGAACTGTAATTGCATGGCCGTCATCGAGAATAAAAACGAGCAGTTTGCCATGACGTCGTAACTCACTGATGTAGCGACCAATTACTGCCTCTTCATCGCCAGAAAACATTTTGCTTTCCCGAACAGTAATCTCCTCGATCGTTTTACCGATTAAGCGAGGTGCAAGTCCGCGACGAATTGTTTCAACTTCAGGAAGTTCAGGCATGGGTGAGGTACTTTTCAGCTTCATTTAAATAGAGGAGTGCAGCGAGAACACGGGCAAGTTTTTTAGCATCATGCCGGATAAGTGTACGTGTGGCAGCCAGACGATCTACAGATTCAGGAATGATCGGAGGCTTCGTACTCAAGAGATTAGCGCCTACTAGCCGATAGGGCAAGCTCTTGCGCCGTTTCACATCCACCTTTACCGGACTACGCTCCATTTCCTTCTTATAAAGATCGAGTAACCCAGGTGCTGGCAACCGATTATTATAAATTACATAATCAATTTGTCGCTCTCCAATATACTGCTCTATGAGGGCAGCAAAATCCTGGACTGAAAAAGAGCCAGTTTGACCTTTTTCGGTCATCAAGTTCACCACATAAGCTATTTTTGCCTTAGTTTTATGGAGCGCTTCACATACACCGTCAACTAATAAGTTTGGAATAAGGCTTGTGTAAATACTTCCTGGCGCAATGACAATTAAATCAGCATTTAAAATTACCTGACGCGCCAGAGGGTGTACTGTGCAGGCCGGCTCAATCCACAGTTTATTAATATGTTCCTTTTCAGACCACAGATGCTGCTCAATTGCATGCTCACCACTAACCGTTTTACCATCCAGAGTTTGGGCAAATAAGTGCATTTGATCTGTTGTAACCGGAATTACCTGACCGTTAATTGCCAAAATTTTTCCAGCCTCAAGCACTGCTTGATCAAACTTACCTGTCACCTTTTCAAGTGCTGATAGGAGTAAATTACCAAAACTATGCCCTGACAAACTCCCCTCTTTAAAACGATAGTTAAACAGGTCGCGCAAAACTGATGAGTCTGCCGAAAGCGCTACCAATGCCTGTCGAAGGTCTCCTGGAGGTAGCACGCCAAGCTCGTCACGTAGAATACCCGTTGAACCGCCATCATCCGCCGTCGAAACAATTGCAGAGATTTCAAATGGACTATCGCGCAAGGCCTGCAGCACACTAAAAGTTCCGGTCCCGCCACCTATCACAACCACTTTTTTTCGTGAACTCATTGCAGAAATATCTCGAGTAAGTTTAACGCTAGTATGCCAGATGTTTTCTTGCTAGGATAGGAGTACAGTAATACCTCGACCTATGAGTGCTTCAGCAAGTCCAACAAGTCCACAATACTGGCACGCTCTAATCAACCAGAGCGCAATCCGGTTTTTTATCCTTCGCGCCCTTTGGGACAAGGATTCCTACGGCTATATTCTTTCTAAGGAAATAGAGGAGTTATCATGGGGATTTTGCACTCCAACAGAGAGCACCCTCTACCCTGCCCTCAACGACCTCGAAAAGCGCGGCCTGATTCACAGTACAAAAACCACTGCCAATTCTCGTACCCGCAAGGTGTACCATATTACCGAATCTGGTAAATTAGCCTTTCGTACCGCCGCCAAAACCTGGGGTGATATTATTCCTGCTATTCGCAAGGCAACTACGTTATAAAAAAATGGACCACCCTAGCTAGGGCGGTCCACGGTGGCTCAATTTCGTCTGATGTGAAATCGAGCCTCAATTCCTTTTAACCGAGAATCCGGTTCTAGATCCCAGGAAACTACTGGTTTCATGGGAACTTGAATGACTTTTTTTCTTGGTTTTCGGATATTCACCAGAGTCTCGTATATGATGAGTGGGCTTAGTATAATTCCAGTAAGGAAGATAACTAGTCCAAAAAGCCCAACAAGCCAATCCCAGATTTGGGGTTGGTAGGACTCCAAGTCCTGCATAGCCTCTGGTGGGTGGATATTACTCCACCAAGCCGAGATTGGAATTGCCGAAAACTTAATCAAGAAATTTGCGATGAAAAAACTTGAAAGAATTAACAATGCCTTTACAACAAACCTAAGGAATCCATTCCTAATTTCCATATTAAAGACCCTCCTGGTCTAAAAGACGCGACCGTCTTTTTTCGTCCACACCTTACCATAAAGGTGGCACAATGTCAATATACTAACAGGTATGTATACAAAAAGCACCCCCCGGACAAGTCCGGAAGGGCACAATTACCAAGGAAATTCCTTGGATACTAAATCGGAATCCCAACTCGAGCAACAACTTTTAGCGTTTTGATAATCGCCTGTGCGCTGCACCGATTCGTAAACGTTATGTATAAGACAGGCAACTGTCCTTCCATTTGCGTTACGATCTTGAAAAGTTGATCCTCGGGATCGAGAATCGCAATCCGCTTTTTTCCAGTCAAACTCCTTTGCGAGTTATTAACTGGTAAAAACAAGTATTGCTTTGAGTCGAACTGAGGAATATCACACGCGTCATTTCTGACTATCTTGTACACCCATCCTTTTCGCAATGTTGGTTGAGCAAGAATAAGTTCTTCAACTTGGCTTTCGCTCAAGTAACGTGTGCTTGCTGCAGTTGCTGCATCGAGATCACTCTGAATCCCCTTATCACGCCTATTCCAATCTGAAGAAACTTCAGCGGAAAATACGCTTTTCGGGGGGCCGAGTCTTGTAAAACGATCAATTGTCACGGAATCACACTCCTTGTGTTTTCCTTTGAAATGCGGCCAATCCGGCCGATGATGAAATTGGACCCAAAGGGTTTCCAATAACACGACAAAGTGCCGAAGCACCATATCATGTTAACAAGAAACTATTCAACTCCTTTATTTGGGTATACCATACCACATTTTTAACCTTTTGTTAATAACCTTTGTGGAATATAATAATTCCGTAATCAGATGAATTTCAAGGCAAAAATTTTAATATTAAAAAATACTTAGATCGAGTAGATTTCGAGGCAGAATCGAGGATCGGAGCGAGACGTACTTAACGTACGTTGAGCAAGAACCGAGATTCTAACGAAGAAATATACCGAGTAGATAACAAAAATTGCGTATTCAGATGGATTTCAAGGCAGAATTTTGATTTCGACTAAGGCGTACATGAACGTACGGTAAAGGAGAAATCAAAATTCTAACGTAGAAATACGCTGAATACGCAATTTTTTGTATTGAAAAAGCACTGTACCTTGGCGGCGAACTACTCTCCCGGGGCCTTGCGGCCCAAGTACCATCGTCGCTGACAGTCTTCGCTTCCGTGTTCGGGATGGGAACGGGCGGGACCCTGTCGCACATACCACCAAGGTACAGTGCTTTTTCGGAGCCAAGCTCTAATATACACCCAGGTATGACTTGGGTACAAATTAGAGCTTGGCTCACGTGTTTTGAAGGTCTGGCAATCCTGCAACCAGGATCGGAATAATTCATTCCAGAAGTTACTCATCATCCAAGCAACAGCAATGGTTATAAAACCACTCCTGTCACCAGAGGACTAGTTACAGTAACCGAAGTTACTACAACATTATCCTATTTCGGATGTAAAGGTATATGATCATTAGTATGCCTTGGCTGAAACCCTCGCGGGTCGTACACCTAGCACCTATCAAGGTCGTTATCTACAACCGATCTAGAAATCTAATCTTATGGTCGGCTTCCCGCTTATATGCTTTCAGCGGTTATCCGGACCCAACATAGCTACCCAGCACTGCTCTTGGTAGAACAACTGGCACACCAGAGGTTAGTCCCCCTCGGTCCTCTCGTACTAGAGGGAGTCCCATTCAAATTTCCACGCCCACAGAAGATTAGGACCGAACTGTCTCACGACGTTCTGAACCCAGCTCGCGTACCGCTTTAATTGGCGAACAGCCAAACCCTTGGGACCTTCTCCAGCCCCAGGATGCGACGAGCCGACATCGCTCTATTTCCATAATTACGTATGGCACTGACTATATCTTCATCTTGCTCTCCGAATGTAGGCCTGTTACTAGAATACTGCGTGTATTCCAACCATGTTCGTGAGTTTTTATTGCAAGCGTCGGCGTGTTAGCATTTCATTTACATGAAACGCTCTACTCTTTCGAGTAAGTCGATACGGGGTCATATTCGCGATGAAGCGAATAGACTTCCCACGGTATTATCCTTGCAATTTTATGATGCATAAACCACGCAATCATAAAACGGCA
>CAILIB010000004.1 GCA_903834195.1 uncultured Candidatus Berkelbacteria bacterium
ATCCATCGTATAGGTATTCGCATCTCTTCCAGTTTCAAAGTTTTCCACCAATCCATTTCCAAAAACGAATACAAGTTATTGTCAGGGACTCTATACATATTCAAAAACCAAACCAAAAAATTATCTTCATCAAGAGTAACGGAGAATTGATGAGTGTTAATTGAAAAAAATATAACTAGATGGCCATGATCTCTCAAAATAGCTTCAAGATGCTTTCGCAAAGCAGACCACAACCTTTCATTCTGTATGAAAGATCTCAAGTTGTTAATACGAAAGCGATTTGGGGTAATGCTTTCTAATCCATAAATACTTTCTAATTCAGTAATTGTAATTTTTCCTCCTCGAAGACGCATAATATCAAATGATGACTATTATAGTAGAATGGCCTAACTAGTATAGTTGCGGCCTAACTAGTATAATTAAAAAGTATACTAGTATAACTGGGATAGTGCCACACAGTGTGCCGCATAACTAGGATAGTGTGTGGCATAACTAGGACAATTTAAAATTATCCTAGTTGTAAATCCCTGTGTTCGTGGAGCGCTAACTGCCGTGAACAACGCCACCCTATTCATTCCCATTCAGTAGTTCGCCACCTTCGACGGTACTAGCCAATGGTTACATCGCCGCTTCCGGTGGTTTCAAGCGCTCATCCACTAGTACTAGTCCTCATCCTTCGGTGATCGCTCGGTAGTCTACGAATCCGCGCCTTCATATGATGGTACCTGTCCGTCACACTGCTCCCATTCGTCAACAACCAGCCGCTGCAATGAGAGGAGTTGGATGTCTTCCTTGGCGGATGCTTAGATTTTGTGCTGCTTTGGACAGTGTTTTTTTGTGTGTCATATGTGCGGCTGTTTGCTTTTCTTGGGGCGGGTGGAGTATACTCTAACCTAGTATAGTTCATAAGCTTGCCCAGTAGTTCATTCGATTCTTGTTTGAACCACATAAATGTTTTAATCAAATTATAGTCTTCTTCATGACTTTGAGTGTTTCAACAACAATACAAAAAATTGATTTTTCCGTTTTCAGTTCCTACTGTTAGCGGTTTCGTTTTTGCTTCATAACTTAAGTCTGTTTATTTCTACTCAGACTCCAAGGGCGACAATGTTCATTTGCAGACATTGCCTTGTGGCCTTCCCCCCACGATTCTGGTGGCTTCAACCACGAAATTCGTCGGCAAAACGTTAATTCCACAACATTCACAATCCTCGATTGTGCTTCCTGTTCATGTCGTCTCTGCAGCACCGGCCGTTGGGTTCTCCACTAGGTATTATATTGACAAATAAGTTTTCGTTGCTGGCTGATGCTCTGCCGGTCACCAAGCCTCTCATTTCCATCTCGGGGCAATCGTTTCATCTCCCAATCCAAACAGAGAAGAATACATTCCAACAATCGATATTGTTAGCATCGGTTGTTTCAATACTCATGTGATTTTTTGTTACCTGCCTCTTTGGACTTATCGGCTCATCTCCGCGCCGTTCGAAACGTTTTTGCACCCGAGGTTTTTGAGTCGGCGGCGTTAAATTATGTAAAACATTTCAACTGGTAAGGAGATCCTTTCTCGCGACCGAGATCTTTTGCGCTCCCTCGGTTCTCTCGATCGCATAATAATACTCGAATATTATTCAGATAAGCATCGTGCGATGGGAATGAACAAAGCGCGCGTTTGCCAGTGGCTTTCAGCTGATGAACCTCGTTTGCAGCTTATGGTGAATCAAGATTCCGGACCACTTCGTCCGTTACAGCAACGCTTATTAACTGTTTACCGTTTTCATGCGCACAAAATGTGGAAAGCTGGCAAAGGTTTGTTGCTTCGCTCGATTGTGCGATATTCCTCCAGAAACGTTGAAACACATGCACACTGGCAATTCCTGTCACTTGTTCCCTAAGCCTGATACTCCTGAAGGTTGTTTCATCATTGATGCTTCTAATGTATCTGAAGGAAGAATCCCGCTTAATTGCGTCACCGTCAGGGATCAAGCAATTCTTCGATACGGTGCGGTTCAGCGGCCCAATATCATGAGTGTTCTTCATCGATGGGATGTTTATCGTTGACAATGGATCTTGTCATTTTTAAGGAAGATATAGAAAGTTGCTTCAACCATCTACGCTGGAGTACTCGGTCGTCTAAGCTTTTAGCCACAATGGTTGATCCAGAGGTAGTGTTTGTTATGCTTACGGGCGGTTTCGGTCATACGTCCACCCCGGATGTTGTCGGTCAGGCTATCCTTCGACAAGTCGAATCCGGTTGCCCCCCTGCTCAAGTTTTTTCTGCTCCCTCCTCGTGTGATGTGGGTCCTTTGAAAAGTCCAGTCGATATGTAGGTTGATGATTCTTTCGGCGCAGGTCGCGCTGACCACGTACGTGTGGCACGAGATCGTTTGGTTCTTGTATTAGAGGGCGTACTCGCCCCCAGAACAGCCATATCCACGGACAAAAGCGTCCTGGCACCCGCGGCTGACATCCTGGGTTATCATGTGGATTGTACGACGGCCACTATTTGACCCCAGGATCGCGGCATCGACAAATTATTTTTTGTCCTCTTCAGCTTTGACAGCGCGGAACCTCATCAACCATTGGTCTTGTGGCAGTGCATTGCATCTTTGGTAAATATGTATTCTCATGTGATCCGGGGGATGTGCCCCTTCGTCCCTTATGACGTGACGTGCCGGGCTTCTGGACATCATAATCAACGCGTTGCGGCCACATCCTCCGCGGTCTTTGTCCTCGAGATGTGGCGTGCGACGGTTATACTTCTCGTTGCAAATCGGGCGTGTCTATCTGTCTCGTTGAATATTTTTCTGTTGTTGTTCGTGATTAATGGACAGTGATTTCTGATGCAAGCCCATGGCAGTTAGCGGCTGGCTTATACGACTGTCAGACAGGGCGCTTGATTTGTTGGACTACTCTTTTGCTACCGTATTCCACCACGAATGTTCATCGTTTTCAGACTCAGCGGGAATATCTTGGTCACTTATTGTCTCTCCTTCTCATCAGTGCTCATCAATCGTACCCACCTATCTTCCCCACCACTGTCTGGGTTCTCTTTCATACCAGTGGGTAAATGATAATACTGAGGCCATTAATTAATTGCATGGATAAACACACATAAATGCACTTCGCCATCGAGTCTTTTTGCGTGTATGGCTGTCAGTCAGTTGAACCTGGTCACCGATATATGGGCCACTGACGCTATCCACGTACCTGGAGCTACTATGGGCGAGATTGACGTAATGAGTCGCTTAGAGACTCAATAATCCGACCCCTTGATGACAGCCTTTCCAACTTTAAGTCGGACACCTTCTTTCCCTTGCAGTCCTCTCTCGTTCTTGATTTGTTTGGTTGATCAATGTGATCTGATGAAAACTTATTAAAAACGA
>CAILIB010000005.1 GCA_903834195.1 uncultured Candidatus Berkelbacteria bacterium
AACTTGTTACCATTCACAGGTTCAAGAAGTGTGATACGCTCAATTTCATCGCCAAATTGACTTATACGGATCTGGTAGTCATCGTATGCAGGGAATATTGTAATAATGTCACCCTTAACCAAGAACCTGCCTCGGCGTAGTTCAGTGTCGTTGCGTTCATATTGGATATCTGTGAGACGTCGAATCAGCTGGGTGCGATCCATTTTTTCACCTACAGCAAGGCGAAAGTTTGCTTGTTTGTAGACATCGGGCGAGCCAAGACCATAAATGCAAGATACAGAAGCGACAATAATAACATCGCGACGGGTAAGAAGTGCGTGGGTGGTAGCGTGGCGGAACTTCTCAATTTCCTGGTTAATATCAGCTTCTTTTTCGATAAATGTATCTGAACGAGGAATATACGCTTCAGGTTGATAGTAGTCGTAGTACGAAACAAAATACTGCACGCTATTATCTGGAAAAAACTCACGAAACTCGGCAAAAAGCTGTGCTGCCAAGGTTTTATTATGGGCCATTACCAATGTTGGACGCTGTAATTTCTCAATTACCGACGCCATAGTAAACGTTTTACCAGAGCCTGTTACACCAAGTAAAACTTGTTCTTCAACGCCATTTTGAAAATTAGCCGTAATCTGACTGATTGCGGTTGGTTGATCGCCGGTAGGGCTGAACGGAGCTTTAAGCTTAAATTGAGGCATGGTGTTCGTAATGTGTTCGGTACAGAAAATATACCAGCTGCGAACTAGATATGCGAGAGGGGAGACTCATTGAGTTTAGTGGTACGTAGTTTAGCTTGCTCTAGGCGCCACTTTTTAATTTCTGCATGATGTCCGCTCGTTAAAACATCAGGAACTTTTTCCCCGCGAAATTCCAGTGGTCGTGTGTAATGTGGGTACTCAACTAAAGGTGTTCCGTTTTCATCAAAAATTGAAAAACTTTCTTCCTCGGGAGATCCTTCAGCAAGTACTTCTGGTTTTAGACGAGTTATTGCATCGATGAGTATCATGGCTGGGAGTTCTCCACCTGTAAGGACGTAGTTTCCAATTGAAACTTCACTGTCGACAAGTGAACGAATTCTTTCATCATAGCCTTCATAATGACCACAAATCAGAGTGATTTGGTCGTAATCTTCAGCTGCTTTTTGAGCGAGGGGCTGTGTAAATGTGGTACCTTGTGGGCACATGAGAATGCTCCGGCGACACTCCTTTGGAATCTGAGAAACCTCTGGTTGGGCTTGAATTGCATCTAAAGCAGCGGCGAGAACATCAACTTTGAGTACCATGCCAGCACCACCACCATACGGCGTATCATCAACTGTATGATGTTTATCTGTTGAATAGGTGCGGATATCGTGTAGGTGAACTTCGAGTTGCCCAGCTGCTTGAGCACGTTTAAGGATGGAGTGTGCAAGAACTCCTTCGAACATATCTGGAAATAGGGTGAGAACGTCGAATCGCATGGTTTACTTGTACCAGAAAATAGGAGTTTTGGATAGGAACAAAAAACCGGTCTTGCGACCGGCTTTTGCTGCGAGATTAGTTAGGCAATTTCGTCTTGCGGAACATCATGGAGTGCAGCAGCAATTGATGCGCGACGATCGTCGTTCATTGGAGCGTCTTCATTCATGTCGCCTTGAGGAATAAAGCCACGACCACCTTCAGGCTCAATGATCTTCAGAGTTACGTGTTCATTATGACGGGCACCAAGAACGCGGAGAACGGTTCGGAGTGCTTTTGCAGTACGACCCTCTTTTCCAATAATGGTAGCCATATCTTCGGCGTTGACGTGCAGTGAGATCAGAGTTCCGATTTCATCGACGCTTCGCTCGGTTTGTACATCGTCAGGGTGTCCAACAATCGCCTTTACGACATACTCGACAAACTCCTGGTCAAACATTTTCTCAGCCATATACGAGGGTGTTAGTAAGTTACCATTAGTATATGTACTCCGGAAGCGGAGATCAAGCGTTTGAACAAAAAAATCCCCCGGAACGTTCCGGGGGATTTTTGCTTAGGCCTCTTCAGCTGGTGTAACTTCTTCAGCTGCAGGGGTAGTTTCTTGCACTTCTTCAGGAGTGGTTTCCTCAACTGGAGCTTCTGAAGGAGCTGCAACTTCGGCAACAACTTCAGGCTTTGTTGGGGTGAAAAAGTTTGAAACTTTCTGATCTTTTCCGAGAATGCCTTGCTTTACGAACAGATTGATTACGGTGTCAGAAGGTTGTGCACCTTTTTTCATCCATTCAGCAGCCTTTTCTTTGTCGATCACGAGCAGCTTTTCTTTCTGAGCTGGGTGGTAGTGGCCGATTGTGTCGATTGCCTTACCGTTCAACTTAGAACGCTTTTCCTGCACAACGATACGGTAGTGCGGTTCGTGAATTTTACCTGTGCGCATTAAGCGAATTGAGAGCATATTTTCTTCTGCTAAAACTTTTTGTTGATAGAGTGAGAGATCTTGGTTCGAGCCAGTGAATTCTGGCAGGTCGTTCGAACTGTCTAGACCACCTTACCATAAAGGCTTCCTGTTGTCTATAAACTAGCCTTTATGGCACGAAGACGACAAATTGACTGTTTCAGGTCTGAGTGTCCATGACAACCGTTATGCGGTGTCTAGAATTAGGCTGCCTTAAGCCCTTTGTAAAATTCTTCTTCTGAAATCCGTTGACCGGCCAAAAATGCTTTGAGAGGCATTCGCTTACCACCTTCAGGTTGAACTTCGAGAATCTGCAGATCTTCTTGAATAACCCGGGCGGCATGAATAATCAGTCGTTTTCCTTTGTACATCACCCAACTACCAGGCCAGCCTTGATACGCCCGAATTTCACGTTCTAAAACTGCGGCTGGCAAACTCATATCTAAATGACCGTCTTCTTTTTGAATAAAGCTGGTAAAGGTTGCTTCGTCGTGTTCCTGGGGCATTGGCTCAAGTTCGCCACTCAAATACTCATCAATACAATCGAGGAACATGCGCACACCCTTCTCGGTCAGAACTTTGTACAGTTCATCTGGTGTTTCGGTGCCGTGAAGCGGATATCGTTCTTGAGCTAGTACTGGGCCGTGGTCAACCTTTGTGTCGATTTCAATTAGGGTAACTCCTGTTTCAGTAGCACCGTCGAGAATAGTCTGTACAACGGGAGCAGGGCCACGGTACTGTGGCAGTAAGGAGGGGTGAATGTTAAGTACTTGTCCGGCTACACTGTCTAGTAGGGGTCGTTTGAGGATTGCGCCAAATCCAACAACTAGAATAAAGGTGATTTTCTTCTCTTCGATAATATCGAGGAGGTCTTCAAGTGATGTTTTAGTATCAGTAATAACAGCTGCTGGAGCGTAGTCGTTGCGTTGCAGTGCGGCTAATGCAATTGGACCAATAGGGGCGGAACCAAGAAAAAGGTAGGGTACTAGTTCAGGCATGGCTTAAATACGTGGATACTCAGGTGCTTTGCGGTAACTGCGCCGTTCTTCTGGGACGTAATCAGTGAAAAGAACTCCTTTTAGGTGATCGAATTCATGTTGCGCAACGCGGGCTGCTAAACCTTCAAGACTTTTTTCACGCTTCACACCACTCAAATCTTGATACCGTATAACAATTTTTTTCGGACGCTTTACAGGCCCCATTACACCTGGAATAGACAAACAGGCTTCGTCAAAAATTGTCTTTTGTGGACTACGCCAGGTAATTTCAGGGTTAATGAACACTGTGAAAGGGATTTTGTCATCGGGGTCAGCGTCTTGGCTGTCAAACTCAGCAATAAAAAGGTTAATTGATTGCCCAATTTGAGGTGCAGCTAATCCGATACCATCGGCGTTATGCATGGTTTCGCGCATCTCAGTAGTCAGTTTCGCAAGAGCATCGCCAAACTCGGTTACAGGGGTAACCGGTGAGCGGAGAATCGGGTTTGGCTCGATGTAAATGGGAAGAATCATGGGCTCATCTTACCAGGAAATATTGTGTTCGTCAGGAGGGTGTTACACTGTGTGCCAGAGATTGTGCTGTACCTTCCATGGGTGAGGTAGAGCTGTGAGTATCTGAGCTGCTGCAACTGGTAGTCGTGTGCCTAGTGGGGCATGCAAAAGTAGGGTTGTGGTTTTAGTAGATCGTCGCACCGAAGGAAATGGGTTAGATACACTCCACGGTGCAGTGAGTAGTTTTGAAATCTTACTGAAGAGCATTTCAGCAGACGCCGTACCTTCAGCATCTTGCTTTGTACTACAAACTATATGCTCACAAAATGGAGGAAGATGGTTTTGTTTTAGAGTTTGTAACTCAGCAACACACCATTCACTAAAATGATTTCGAGATAGTGCCTCAATCATAGGGTGAGACGGCTGGCGGGTTTGGATGATACAGTGCGGAGAAATACTGAGAAGTCTGCCTATATCAGCCCAGCCATGAATTTGGTTTCCGATAGTTTCTTGGGCTAAAAGTGGGTCTATTGAAAGAAGAATGCTCAGTCCAACATTTTTAACTGTAGCCGAAAGCATGGATCGAGTGCCAAGGTGTACTGATTCAGGAAGAGTTTCCAGATCAAGTTGGTGGGCAAGTCGTTTGGCTATGGTCTCTATGCCAGGTAAGACTACACGTGTTCCATCCTCTTTCATGACACTGTGGTCGTGGGCGTTATATAAAATGACAATCTGCTTCTTATGTTCAAGCGTTTTTTTAATCTGTTGGACAAGATTACTATTTAAAATGCCTTCAGCTTTAATATCGGTAATCTCGACGGTAGACATAGTAATAGTTCCCGACGCTCGCTCGCCCCATAAGGCTTGCGCAACTTCATGTGGAAGAAAGCTACGCAGTGTAATCTCAGCCTTTGTTGCCGTAGCGAGAACGCGTGCGGCGTCTACCAGGTTAATATAAGGGATTTGCTCATGTGAAAAGGCGATATCTTCTGGATTAAAGATGGTTACATGGCGCAAGTTAATCCACGGTGCGAACAGGGCGTACTCTCTACCGGATCCAATTCTGGTAGAGCCTTTGGCAACTGCTTCCCAGTGTTTCAAAACTGCAGCATCACCATACGTGCTATCAAGGCGGGCAAATTGCTCGCCATGTTTGAGAGAAAGCTGAGTTTCAGCTTCGGCCCGATGAGAGGGGGTAAGTACGAGGTGTTGCTTACGTAAGGCAATTTCACCTGGATTTAATATGTGAGAATCCCAGGAAGCAAGCACGTCACGAGTTCCTCGAGTTGGTAGAGTTCGCAATGCAGGCGGCATGAAGGCATAGAGCGCCGATGAAAGTGAGCAAAAGCCATATTCAGACATCCATTCGAT
Organism: uncultured Candidatus Berkelbacteria bacterium; assembly: GCA_903834195.1. Lineage (GTDB taxonomy): Bacteria > Patescibacteriota > UBA1384 > CAILIB01 > CAILIB01 > CAILIB01. Next base: position 5,271 of record CAILIB010000005.1, read on the forward strand.
AAGCTGGCGTTGAGGAAAGCGAATAAATGGCTGCTTGGTGAGTACTGATTCAATTGGGTTGGTTTTTGCCGGTGGTTCACTGTTTTCGGTTGCCCAAACGACGCCTAAACAACTGCGTCCACGCAAAGAAATAATCACGAGTGAACCTGGAGTACAGGTTAATCCAGTAGGAATACTGTACGTCCACCAGGTGGTGGCGCGACGTAGTCGAGTTACTGGTACAACGTGGGCGATCATGGCCTCATGCTACCGTATTCTGTACTTCGAGGCTACTCCTTTAAAAATGGAGAATAATCTGGTATAGTACCCGCATGAACAATCTTCCTCGGGTTGCGCTGGTAGGGCGTCCGAACGTAGGAAAATCCACACTCTTCAATCGCCTTGTCGGCAGTCGACAGGCGGTTGTTGCTGATATTGCCGGAACTACCCGTGATCGCCTCGAGCGACCGGTACAGTGGCGCGGTCATCAGTTCATTATTGTGGACATGGCAGGGCTTGAACCTGCGCTTACTGAGAAGAACGAAATTAGTCAGGGAATGCAGGAGCAAGTTAACCGTGCTTTGAAGGATGCAGCTGTAATTATTTGGGTAACTGATGCTGCAGCCGGTCTACTTCCTGGTGATGAATTGTCAGCAGAATTGCTGCGCCGTCAGCATAAGCCAGTTGTAGTAGCTGCAAATAAGGCAGATAACGACAAACTTGAACTTGGTCAGTATGAGTTTAGTCAATTTGGGTTCGAGGATATGGTGCCTATTTCAGCAGTGCATGCTCGTAATATCGATCCATTACTTGATGCAGTGGTTGCACTTCTGCCTGAACCAACTGAAGAGGTTGAACTTCACGATGAAAAAGAGCTGCGATTAGCAATTATTGGTCGTCCTAATGTGGGTAAATCTACTCTGTTAAATGCGCTTACACAGGACAATCGCGCAGTTGTAAGTGCCGAAGCTGGTACTACTCGTGATGCAGTTGATACAATTGTTCCTGCTCGAGAACTATTCCCAAATACCTACACCAAGTGGCAGACAGTTCGCCTTATCGACACTGCAGGTATTCGTCGACGTGGTAAAATTGATCGCCAAATTGAAGGGTGGAGTGTTCTCCGTACTTTTGACACCATTGATGCGTCTGAAGTTGTCCTCTTTGTTATTGATGCAACTGAAAAGTTAGTCCACCAAGATTTACAAGTTGCAGAACGCGTAGTGACTGCTGGACGAGCGATTGTGCTTCTTGTGAACAAGTGGGATGCGGTACTGGAGAAAAAGAACTTGATCGGTGGCACACCTGAAGATGATGAAGCGCAGTCAGAATTCCTCAATGACCTACGCAGTAAAATGCAGTTTATGCCGTGGGTGCAGGTGTTATTTATGTCAGCACAGAAGGGGATTAACCTTGATGTGATCGGCAAGCTCGTTTTGAATGCGTTTGTGGCGTGGAGCCGCAAAATTGATCAAAAAGATCTTGATGAGCTGACAGTTCAGTTGGCAAAAATGCCTCGCTTAAAGAGTTTGCGCAAGATTACGTATCAGCACGCTTCTCCTCCAGTTTTTCACTTACATGTACATGGTCATCACCTTCCTCACTTCTCTACAACCCGCTACGTCGAGAACGCTCTACGTGACTTCTTCGATATGGGTCCTACGCCAATGAAGATTTGGACGGTTACCACCTCAGCTGGTGGAAAGAAGATTGAAACAGTGGAATAAAAAACTGGCCTTCCGGCCAGTTTTTGTTTAGTACCGCGCAGGATGAATAATCTGAATCTTGTTGAGTGGAAACGCTTCTAAATCAACAGGCCCGATAATATCTTCTTTAGGAAGAAAGCCCCATTCACGTGAGTCACTAGAACCTGGGCGATTGTCACCAAGCATAAAGTAGCTATCAGCTGGAACTACAAATTCATTCTTAATTGCAGTGGCTGGTAGAGCGGTAACTATATTGCTCGCTAAGTATGGCTCAGAAAGTACCATTCCATCTGGATTATCTTTGTTGATAATGGTTACTTTATTGTCACTAATACGAACAGTTTCACCTGGCAGTCCGATAATGCGCTTTATATAGTTGATGCTCGTGTCGTAGGGATACTTAAATACAATGATGTCGCCACGTTGAGGATCATGCAGGCGGTAACTGATTTTATCCACAATGAGAAAGTCGTTGGTCGCAAAGTTTGGTGCCATTGAAGATCCTTCTACAACAAAAGGCTCTACAACAAAGAGTCGGAGAACATATGCGAGGATACTAACAATTAACGCTGTACGGACAAGCTCGGCGGCAAACCGCCACATGTCTTGA
>CAILIB010000006.1 GCA_903834195.1 uncultured Candidatus Berkelbacteria bacterium
AGTATATCGTCCATTTCTGGCTAAGAAGGAGCGAAATCGCGTCATCTCTGCTTGCCTTTGCTCCTATTAGGATACTTACGGCTTCAAATAGCTTCGAAGCCAGAGCCTGTCGGATATTGTCCCTGTGATTCTCTCCCTTTCCGGCAAGATCCCTCTGCCACTCGCTTGAGTAATCCTCGATAGGAATGCCACCATCAGGTTCAGTATATCTGGGGGTATGAGTTATCGCCTCGTCCAGGAGCCGTATCAGCGATTCGACTGCTACCTGCGGGTTGTTAGTTATTAGCGGATCAAAGGTACTATCTACCGCCCTCTCATAATCCATTGGGTCGATCTTGGACACGGCGTCCATAATCCACTGTGCATCCTCACTGTCAGCCGGTAGCTCTGAGAGGCGCGGATCAGGTAGTGGCATCAGGTAGCTTTCTGCCAGGAGCTTCGCCTCCGCAATGGCATTGTTTTCGGCTAGTCTGGCAACAAGCTTAGGAAGTTGATCTGCCTGATGCCAGAAAATACGGCGCTGTGTATTAACCCATTCAGCTTCCATATGCGCCCATTTCTTCGCATGGTCCATGCCGACGAGACAGGCGACCTCAGTCAACTGTGCGTTAGCCTCATAATTCTGGCCAAACGGAACAGTCAGAAGTATCTCACCGACTGTGCAGGTTCAATAAGTGCCATCTCCCTCAAATAGTCAGCCTCTGGCCAGGGTGGAAGCTGGAACCAATCGCCCTCTTCACTGAACTTAGGAGGATTGACGTCGTAAAAGAAGCCCGCCTGGAACAATGGCTGTAGCCAGGCAATACTTAGCTTGTTAAAGAAATATCGAGAAATAACGAGATTGCGTGGAAAGGTTCTTTTTAATTCGCTCGCATCGTTCTTGCTGGGAGTAGGATTTTTCTTCAGCTCATCCAGCTTTGGAAATAGCTCATCGTAATTCTCCTCAAATCTCTGGAGTATATAATCATATACCGCTAATGCAAGTTGCCACTTCTCCTGCACTTTTTCATCGGATAGTGGCACGACGTAACTCCAACCTCGATGCGCCAATCTATGAAGCTTATATTTACTATCATCGCCCTCCGCTAGCATTTGCCACTGCTGCGCAATTGGTTCGGTTTTTGCAATCCCTAGTCCCCTAAGGGCGTTATTAATTGATTTTGTATGGTCGTCTGGGGGAAGTAAAATGTAGCCCCCGTTACCCGGTGATTCTGAGAGCTTGTATTTATCTCCATACACAGCAGGATTGACTTTGACCGCCTCTTTCCAGCCACTTACCACCTGAGGTTCGATAGGAATTTGAAGCTTGCCGATGCGTTGTCTAATTTCCTCCTCTTTAGTTCCGGCCACCTTCATAGGAACTTCCGGTTCTTTTACCGCCAAAATATCTCTGATCTTACCATCTATTTCCCTCAGAAGGTGAGCAAGAAGGTGGGCAGATGACTTAAGATTTGTGCTGGTATTAACTATGCGGCAAGCATCAATAAATAAGTCTGCCGCAAATGAGCCAACCAGTTCATCTAGCCTCCGCCTAATTACCTTTTCTCGGGGGTCACCACTGTAGGGATTTGGTAGCTTTGGCGGAGAATCTAATAAAGGAGATGCTGGCATATGTTATTTAAAACTTCTTTATTGGGGAGTATTTTTTGTGTCATTCTGGAGCAAGTATAGTCTCAATTATGAAGGTTAACTAGTCCGTGATTTCACAGTATATAGCTCTAGTAGTTACTTTAATGATACGATTTTCTCCTGTTCTGTCTGCTTTTTGATAGTACAGGCCTAAACACCACATTTGTTAATTTGTATACAGCTCTTCAAGCTCTTTCACTCCACCAAAAGAAATACGGTCAACCACTAGTTCACTCATGCCCATCATGAGGGCGGGGGTGATCACAAACTCACCATAGCGGTCGTTAATCTTGTCCATGGCGTCACTTGCCGCCCAGTTTTTGGTGTCGTCATCTTCAAAGAGGCGGAGCTGTTCTCCGGGCTGTTCGATGAGATCAAAACAGCTGATGCTCATCTTTGCTACTTTCTTCTTCTCGGGCTGTGAGCTCATGATGAGTTGCGCTTTGCGGTAGATATCCTGAGTGGCGTAGAGGGTGGTACTGAGTGTTTTGCCCCGATGCCAGTGGGTGTAGTCACTATAGACAAGGGCAAGGTGAATACCGTGCGCACCAGATCCGGCTCGGCGCATTCTCCTGCCAGTCTTTTCACAGAGTTTCATGAGAATTGGCCCCAGCTCATCAGGTTTGTCGGTATATTTGGGGAGGGAGTACATCTGTCCGTAGCTTTTGCGATCAAAGTCGACGGAATCAATTTCGTAGCCTCTGAGACGCTGGTACCAGTAGTGGCCGACAATACTTTTGAATACCCGTTTTTGTAAGTCCTCAGAGGAGGTGTGGAAGAACTGGAGTGGGGTATAGATCCCGCAGGCATTAAGCCGGGCTTCATACCGTGTGGCAATGCCGCAGATGTCGGTGAGTTTCATGGAAGCGTAAACATCTTTCAGGTTTTCATGAGTGATCACATCAAGTCCGTCTGGCTTGTGGAGCCCTGCGGCAGTTTTGGCCAGGAAGCGGTTGGTGCCAATCCCGACATTGCAGCGCATCCATACACCAATCTCACTCCTGAGTCTGGCTTTAATCTCTGTGCCAATAGTAGAGAGGCCGCGCTTCATGGCGGGGGTGTTTGCAAAATCAATCACCGCTTCATCAATCGATTTAGGAACCACGTCAGGGGAGTAGGTCTGGAAAATATCCCTCAGCTTCAAGTTTACAAACCTGTACTTCATTGGATCCGGGCTCATGACGTAGAGATCGGGACAGAGGAGCCTGCCATCACGCACCGTCATCCCGACCTTGACGCCCTTCGCCTTAGCTTCGTATGAAGGAGAGACAATACACCCGTTTGGGGTGGTGTATGCCGCAACAGCTACCGGACGATTCCTAAGGAGTGGGTTTGCTTGCTGCTCACAGGTAGCAAAGCAGGAGTTGAGATCAATGTGCATGACCGTAGGAGTATTGCGGTTAATCGGCAAGTCCATCACTAATCTCCTCGACAACCCACTGCAGGGTTTCCGTATTAAAGTTGAGTCGAAAAAAGAGCGTTCCTGCCGTTACTGAAAAGATATGGTGCAGTACCCGACCCTGACGCTGGGGGTAGTGCATACCAAGCTCCGTGATGGAGTAGTCTTTGCCTTGCCACTTGATTCGCTTAGGAAGAGCATGGCTACTTCCTCGGGGGAATACAGCAATGACGTCAATTGATTCGTGAATAGTCTGGTGCATAAATGGAGGGTTACGTCACCTACAATATACCGAACATCAAGTCGTAACTCTTTTTTAGTATGTTTGACAGAGGTATCTGCAGTATGAATCAGAATTAGGCAACACTTTACTGAGCCTTTTTGGTAACAGTAATTATTCTGGTCAATTCACGTTGTGTCCTATTCAATTCATACCCTAAAATTAAGAGTGCTTCATCAAGTGTATTGAGTGCTTCAGCGTATGCTCTTTCAAATTCAGAATCTTTCATGGTTAATAATTAGATCTGGGAATGTATAAAACAAAAAGGGCAACCAATCTAGGTTGCTTGGACCAACACCGGGTTGTGCCCGTTGTTTTCGAATGGTTGCCCGTCATGAGGCACAACCACACGAGTGTGGCGAATATAACACGGTATTGATCCAAGCTCTTGTAGCTTACCAGTACCCAGGTCAAAAAACTAGTTCTGTGTGGAGTTTAACGTTTTACGATATTCATTAAATGGTAATTCTTTATTGAGCGCAGCGACTTCAAGCTCGCACCACTCGGAATAGGTTCCGGGGTGCTGAGAAATAGTTCGAGAAAAATCCTCCCAAGATTTCCATAGCGTAGCAGCAACTTCTTGGGGATTTGGGGAAAGTGCAGATGAAATAGTACCAACCCATACTGGGCAGATTTCATTTTCCATGATCCCATTTCGTACACACTGGTAACGGAAGTGAGGGAGTATCTCTTGTAGGCTAGTGATTTCAGAAATCCCTAGTTCAAAGAGAGTACGACGACGAATGGCATGTTCAAGGGATTCGTCTAGCATGGGGTGACCACAGCAACTCCCAGACCATATGAGTGGCCAGGTTTGTTTGTAGGCGCTTCGTTGTTGAAGGAGAACGTTTCCCGCTTGATCAAATAAGAATACTGAAAAACCCCGGTGGAGTGGCGTATGACTGGTGTGTACTTCCGACTTTGGCAATGTGCCTAAAACGGTGTTCTGCTCGTCAACCAAGACTATTTCCTCAACTGTAGGGTTCATGATTTTTGCATGGGAAGTTCAAGGGTGAACGACGATCCGTGTCCGATGCCGTTACTTGCGATGGTGAGGCGTCCGTGGTGGTAGTTCATAATTCCTTTTACCACAAAGAGCCCAAGACCTGTTCCGCCAGGGCGTTGGAGCTTGCTGTTGGTTTTTGGGTTTAAGCGTAAGAACTTCTTTCCAAGTTTTGCGATATCCTCTGCCGCAATGCCGATGCCGTTATCATGTATTGTAATGAAGGCCTCTTTGTTTTTTGTTGTTAGTGACACCGCAACGTCAATGGTCCGCTTTTCAGGGTCGCGGTACTTGATGGCGTTATTGAGAAGCGCATAGACAGCTTGGCCAACTCTCGTCTTATCCGCTTCTATCAGAAGTTCAGGAAACGTAGGTTCCTTAAACGACACGGCGTAGGTGACTGATGCATCGTCTCTGTCGATGGTCTTACTCATGAGCTCCACACTTGAGCGAACGGTTTCTACCAGATCAAATGTTTCGTAGTTCAGTTCAAATCTCTTTTTATCAAGTCGTGCCGTTTCAAGCATGTCAGTAACGAGAGAGACGGCCTGAGTAGAGGCGCGATCAACCGTTTTGATCGTATCAAACATGTACGGCAGGAGTTTCTTCAAGTTTGGTCGATCAACGGCCTCTGCAATAAGTTCATGTTCGAGGGGGAGGGTATATTTCTTATGAATTTTAATTTCCTGCACAATTGCGGTAAGGGGTGTGCGGATCTCATGTCCCATGACGTCGATAATATCCTTCTGCTCTGTGGCAAGATCAAGGTAGCTCTGGCGGCTCTTATCAAGCGCGTGGTTTACTTTCTCAAGCTCTTCTTTCTGCCGTATTTCATTGAGTACACTTCTTAGAAGCAAGACTGATGCAATAACAAAGAAAATAAATATTATTGCTTTTATACCTTGTTCAAGGAGGTTATTACTTAGGGTAAGGATATCAATCAGTAGTAGTACTGAGATGATACTAATAAGAAAGGCTGAAAGAGCAACTTTGACACCAAGGAATTGTTGCTTAAGAACTGCGTATGCTGTGAAAGACAGAAATATTATTGTTGAATAGTCTCCAAAATGTTGGAATCGCGCTGTATTAAGGATAAGGGGTGAAAGAATATTGAAAATGACATTAAAGAAAATTAGTAAAAACGTCCCGACTAGGAAGTAAAGTACTTTTGGTTTTTCTTTATCAGTTAGTTTAGAATAACGAGAAATAAAATAGTAAATAAATGTACTCGCCATTATTACGGAGAAGACGTTAAATGAAGTGTTAAGAGGACCAAATACAATTTCATTTCCCCATGAACGACTTATTGTCCCTTGAATAATAGTTGTAGTAATAAGTGAGAGATAAGCAAATAGTATGCTTGCCGACAGTACTCCGTACTTAAAAATAGCTTTATTAATTCCTAAGAAATACACCACATAAAATACGTATGCAGCAAAGAAGAAGGCCGCAACGAAGGCCCAGTTTAACTGGTAGAAAAATTGTGCCAGGGCGATGTTTTTAACGCTATATCCTAGATATGAAAAATCAACCCAACCCATTAGGAATACGGTCATAGTAACAAACCATCGATATTGCCTATCTTTAAGTGAATTAGCCAAGATCGTAACTACAAAAAACACACACAGTGCATTGATGAATGTGAGAAGGGTGAGTTCTAGAAAATTTGAGGTCATACAATTCTAAAAAATAATTCTTCCTGCCAATATCAAGAGTGGCCAGATGATATACTCGGCATCCACAACGAGATAAGAGAGAGTTCTTAGCGATTTATCACTAATGTGTGCAGATCTAGTAAGATAGCAAAAACCATACAAACTAGTAAGCGCTAAGAGAAGTGTGTTTATTGGTAATGCGTGAAGGTGAATCCCTAGAAAAAGGGGAATTGCAGAGGCAACATTAACGGTATGTAATATATCAATTGTTCTCTTTTTACCAAAAAGTGTGGCGAAGGTTCTTATTTCTCGCTGATCATCACTTGTAATGTCTTTGATATCAAAGAAGGCAGAATTTACTATCCACCTCAGAAATACAAAGATAAATAGATACAAATAGGCTGGTAGAATGCTTGTTTGGTAAAAACAAGGAATAATAAATATAGTAAGCGCCCAAAAGAAAGAAGTGTATACGTTTTTTAGTCCTGCAAAATATCTTGAGGCAATTTCCTTAATGTATTCAGTGTAGAGAATACCGCCAGAAACAACCGCTATTACAAATAGTGAAGTGTAAAGGTTGGTCTGAAATAGAAGGCTAAAAAGAACTAGAAGATATCCGAGTAAAACCAAGCTCATCCATCTTTTTTGGTGTTGCAGATGCTGAGCTCGTTCTGGATTCGTATCGATATCGAACTCAATTTCACGAAAGTGATTATAAGTGTATACAACTTGCGAACTTAGATAGGGAATTATTAAAATTATTACGTTAACCGGCAATGCGAGAACTAGGACTATGGTAAGCACTATTCCTGAGGCGCCTAGGGAAAGTATGTGTCCACCATAGATAACTTCCCTTAAGATTGAAGTTGATACGCGCGAAATAGGACCTCTAAAAGTATTCATGCAATTAAATGATGTGGCTTATACATCTGATTTTAAGACTATTCTTCCAAGCAAAATAAGTAATGGCCAAAGAAGATACTCGCCATCAACCGCAACATAGGTAAGTGTTCGCAGTGCTTTCTCTCTCATATTTGTTGATGCAATGAGGTAGCCTGCTTCATATACGACAGCTGCAATGAGGAAAATGGATAGAACAGGGAGAGCGCCGCGTTCATATCCAATAAGGAGAATGTCCAAAGAAAGTGCATTGATGATGTGAAGAAAAATGAGGGTTTTTTCTTTTCCAAACAGAACGGGGATGGTATGAACCTTGCGCTTCCTATCACTGTCAATATCCTTGATGTCACAAAAGGTGGTATTTACGATTTCGTGACAAAAGAGAAATGCGTAGAGATAGAAGTAACTACTCGTCACACTACTGCCAAGCACAAGGGGAACAAAGAAAATGGGGAGTGACCAGAAGAGGGAAACGTAGACACTTTTGAGGCCCGCAAAGAACGCTGAAAGGTATGTTTTTATGTGGGTAGTGTAGAGAATCCCTCCAAGTAGTGTAATAAGTACAAGGATTACTGCGGGGATAGGGGTAAACACCAGGGTGGCAATTAAAAACACGCTATAGAGAAAGAGGAGCAGTTTTGAACTACTACTTTGCACATATTCCGAGCGTTCGGGATTAGTCTCAGTATCAAAGCGTAACTCAAAGAGGTGGTTAAAGGCATAGATGACCTGGCACAAGAGATAGGGAATGAGCAAGACCTGGACAGTGATAGTGAGATTAAAAAGCAACACAAAAGAAAGCACAATTCCTGTTGCTGCAATTGCTGCTAGGTGTCCACCATACACAAGTTCACGTGATAGTTTGTGAATAATAGGTTGTAGTGCGGGTGACGCCATGTTCTCTATTATAAATCACGAATGAGGATGTAGTCCGCCACTCCAGTCAGAAAGCCATATGATTCACTCTCCTTATTGGAGAGTGTTTCGAGCGAGGTCTTGGCAGCAAAAACGTGCTCTTCGGCAATGAATTTTGCATATTCTAAGGCACCTGTATCAATAAAGATTGACCGGATGGTATCAGCTTCAGCTTCGGTTAATTCTTTGTTGCCAAGAAGATGATTCAGTTGTTCACGTTGCTCATGGTTTGCGTGCTGGTAGGCGCTGGTGACGAGGATTGTTTTCTTACCCTCCGTGAGGTCATCGGTAACTGGTTTGCCGGTTTCTTCACTCTTTCCAAACACACCTAATACATCATCTCGAATTTGGTAGGCAATACCACTTGGGATGGCGAAACCTTCGAGGGCGCGCAGGGCTTCTTCTGAGGCTCCGGCGAGAAGTGCTCCCGCAAAGAGGGGTAGCTTAAAGGTGTAGGTAGCTGTTTTATTGCGGTAGAGCGCAAGAATATCTTCTTTGGTGTAGGTTGACGGAATATTGTAATCAAGCAAAATGTCTTGTTGCTGACCGAAGCAGACTTTGGTAACTTCCTCAGAAATGAGTGATACTAGCTTGCTCTTATAGTCAGCTGGGAATGGTGATTCTCCTACAATACCAAGGGCAAGTTGGTTGGCGAGGTCACCGCAAAGGATGGCCATGGTCAGTCCAAAATGGCTGTCGTCATGTAATTCATGCTGCTGAGAGTATGCTTCATACACTTTGTGGATGGTAGGATGGCCACGCCGCAGGACTGAGCGATCCATGATATCATCATGGATCAAGAGAAAGGATTGGAGGAGTTCAATGAAAAGAGACAGTGAGATAATTGCATCTTCATCACTACCCCCAAATAGTTTGTAGGCGTAGTAAATAAGGGCGGCACGAAACCGCTTCCCACCACCTAGGGTAAAATCAGCTAATTGCTGTGTAATATCAGCGGCAAACGGTGAGGTGTGTGTAGCCTCTTCAATTTTTTGTTCAAAATACTTGGAAAGTTTTGCGTCAGCTTTGTGCTTGTATTCTGAGAGCGCAGCTTCAGGGTTCATGAATTATTATTTGTTGAAGAACTCTCCTATGACCACATCGATGTCTGTGTCTGTTTTTACGATAAAGCCTGCAACACCGAGATCTTCAACCTCTTTGCGAGTGTCTGCCGATGTGACGTTGGTAAGGACAATGACAGGTACATTCTGATATGTTTCAGGACTTTTCTTAAGGGAAGAAAGCACTTCGATGCCATCAACTTCAGGCATCACAAGGTCAAGAAGAACGAGATCGTAGGAATTACCAGAGATCATCTCAAGGCCTTGCTTGCCTCCGTTAGCTATATCAGTGTCGTAGCCGCCTGAAAGATCCAGCTGTTTCTTGAAAGCTTCTGCGATATCGTTTGCATCATCAATGATGAGTATTTTCTTGTTCATGGGTAGGTGTTAAATTGATAAAAAGCAGCAACTAGCGTGCGTCTTCCTTACGTTCTTCCGCCCCTAAAAAGAAGGCTAAATCAGGATTGTCAGACAAAAGACCGTAATCGTTAAAGGCAGATCGTACTTCGCGGAATTTCTGCTGAGTTACCATCGTCTCTTCGGTGAGGGCAATCGCAGCCTCCTTCATTTTAACGTTCAGTTCGTTTACTTGTTTTGAGTACTTAATGACACGGTTAACCTTATCTTGAAGATTACCAAGTGCTACAGTGAGTGATTTTACTCGTTCGACGTCTTGCTCTTCATCGTGGGTGAGGTTTTTCTTTGAACTCTTGGCGTTGAGGAGGGCTAATGTGAGCTTTGAGGTGATGTTACTCATCGAAAGCAACGCCCTGTCTGCTTCTTCGGAAAATTTAATACCAGACTGAAGTGCGTTAGAGGCGATATCAGTGACCTCAAGTCCTACCAGTTCGTGGAGTGCTTTCAGCTGTTCACGTAATGGTCCATTATACGCAATGCTATTACTGTCAGCGACGTTGGTATCAATGATGTCCATGTTTTATCTTATTAATACGGAGTTGAATGTGAGCTTTATGGCTAACCTGACTGCTTTCTATACCAAAAATACAGGTTTCCCTCTTAACTCAATGATGGTCTAGATAGTTAGTTTAGTCAATAAAAGAACTTAACTCTCTTTGAGCTCCTCTTACTTCGGTGAGAGTGGGCGTTTTTTAATACCCTTTTACTAATATTTTCTCCTGCCCTGTCTTCTCAGAATAAGGACAGGTCTGACGGCCTCAAGGTCGTCCTTTTTTATTTGTAAAAGGTTAAGGAAAAGGCTCCACCTTGACCCCGCCAGCATGCTGTCCTTGCCCATGTGACACAGGGCAGCAGGTCGAGCTGCACTGGGTTTTAAAAGCTAAACAGGAGGTAGATATGAAAACAGATGTAGAAGTCGTTGCTGAGTTCTGGGAAGAGGAGGAGAGGTACAAAAAACTCGTACAGAAGCTTGAAGGTAATGAGGAGGCTTTACAGGAAGCTGATCACTTATACCAGGAAGGTGTACGAGTTGCTGAGATCGAACGGATGTTCGAGGAAAACGAGCTAACACCATATTAACACTATTTGGAGGTAACCCATGACTACTGCAGTTCAAACCGTTGATAGACACGTTGCTAACATTGCCACTGCGAATGACGTCTTTAGAAGGATAGGATTTAACACCACGTTGACTCAGGGAGTACATAGCTTGCCTGATGTCTGCGGGTTACTGAATGAGGTGAGTAGGTTTAACACGTTCACTGAAGACAATGATCCGTATGGGGAACATGACTTCGGCTCACTTAACTGGCACGGGGAGAAGATCTTCTGGAAGATCGACTACTACAACCCAACCTTGTCTGGATGGTGTGATCCTCTTTCCAAGGGGTGCCGAAGGATCATGACGGTGATGCTGGCGAGCGAATATTAGTTTACAACTGAGGGAGCCTGGAGATCTTATGGTTTCCAGGCTTTCCTCTAACTTACATTTCCTAAGATTTATCCATGAACACACTTTCATTTGAACCTAAGAAAGCCATCGCATACTACCGCACCGCTGCAGGTGGTGATTTAGCGATAGTGGAACAGAAACACCAAGTGGAGGAATTCTGCACCAAGCACGGGATTGACCTTGTATACTCTGAATCCGATGTTGATGTAAGCGGCTTGGCCGCAGCTAAACCGGGACTTGATCGGATCGTGGAAGCAGTGTGTATCCACAGCACTGTCTATACCTACGTTGTGATGACTGATCCGATGCGAATAAGCCGGACACTTGATGGCTTGATGAAGCATGAACAGCTCTTCAAGAAACACGGTATTCAGACGCTCTACGTTTGCCGGTACAGTAAGTAACCAATCTAGCCTGGGAGCCCTGAGTGGTTTCCAGGCTTTTTTGTGGGCAGAAATAAAAAGAGCCCCTCCACCTTGGTAGGTTTTGGGGTCTTAGAGTGGATTCGGCGGAGATCTAGTCTTCGCCGAATTGTGATTTCATCTCGCGAAGAGTTGGCAATAGATGAACGATCAAGTGGTTGCAGCTGATCGCGCTCAACTGAACTATATCATCGTCATTGAGATACCCTTGAAGGTAAGCGAGGCCCATGGTAAGTGCTTCGTCGCCGTGCTCAGGAAGACCAGAGAACGAATAGATGTCGCCGTTAGATATCCGAACAGCGCCACCCCACTTGCTTTCATCTTCGTTCCGGCTCTGCCAGCTCGAACGATGATCTTCGTTGAATTGAAGGCGCAGCGCCTTCTCTTGGGTCAGAAAGCGGTATTTGGTGCGCTTGTCCTCAGGGACGGTGCCAACACGGAACGCTCCGCTATCGTAGTACTCCGCAGATTCTCCAACCTCTTGAGGTTCAGAATCGTTCATTGCGAAGTAGCCACCGGTGCGCTCAGGCTCACCAGAGTCAAGGAGTGGGATCACTGCGGTAAGCAGCAAATCGAGTGCTTTATTGATTGACGGTAAAGGCAAAGTTCATGTTCCTCCGTACGGCTTTAATATCAGAAAATAGCTCTGAAAGCTAGTAGGCGGTCATTATAGAGGTCCACTACTTATCGTAGTACTTCCCAAATAATACCGGTAATACCGAGCTTGGTTACGTGTTCAGCCTGGGCAAAGCGAAAGCGTACTTCTTCCGGTTCCTGGTTTCTTTTTAGGAGGTTCTTCGCGAGACGTTTGGTGATGATGAGAAACGGTTTCGTGGGACAGACAAGTAAGGTGAGAGGATAGAGAGTATCCATCCGTTCTTCCCAGGCACCTGAGAAGTAAAATGTAATTACTGATTTCAGCTTATTTCTGATTGCTGTATGAGGCATCGTGGGCTCAAGGATGGTAAGGAGGAAGTACTGATCTTCGGCGCTGCTCAGTTTCTTTTGGACTACCAAATCGGGATGGAGTGGACTCAAAAAGCTGAGCGGTGAGGAGAGAAGCTCAGGAGTGGTAAGTGCCACGTATAATGGGAATTCCTCAGTGTGACCGTGGCGGTTACGCTCCTGAAGCTCTAGGTAGATTTGAGCTACATTGCTGCAGTGATGTTTAAAGGCATCGGACCGCTCAGCGTCTCGGTACAGTGTTCGCAAATAGGTACCAGGAAAATGATGCTCTGTACGTAGCTGTTGAATTCCTTTGAGTTTGAGGTAGTAAATGGCAGGCTTCGTGTTTTCGCCGAAGTTGGTTGAGTAGATCCGGCCGATGTAGTCGTGTTCTGTGAGGTCTTTGAGCCAGTCTTTAATGCGGGTAGGGCTTTGGTGGTTAAGTAAGTGTTGAAGTTGGATGCGGTCTAAGAATCTAAATCGTGCGAGGTGGATAAGGAGTTGGGTTTGTTTGGGTGTTATGGGTGGTTGAGTCATGAGGGGAATAGTGGTGTGTGTGAGTAGTGGTGGTAGGTGTGTTGTTTTTTGCGTAGCGTGTATACATATATGTACCTACCCCAACCTACTCCTTCTCTTTGTAAGGGTAAATGCTACGATATTCAGAAAGTTAACCTGGTAAAATGCTCGTTTTTGTGGCCGCTCGTAGCCACAAATCACAACAGTTTTCATAGCGATGCTTCCATTGCTTTTGGAGGCATCGGGACACTCTTTTGAACAACCTTTTTAGGCTCTGCTGGACGCGGCTTCTCGCCTGACAAGAGGCTATCCAGAAACTCCTCAACGTTACTACGTGGAGTGGCAAAATTTGCCCGAGAATGTGCTAATACTATTTCTTTTATCTTCACATCTGGCTCAACTCTGAGCGGGATAGTGTTTCCAGAGAAGGCGTACTCGCTCGTTTCTGTGGTCATTTTCATGAAGAAGTGGTACGGCGGCAAGTTGACGATTTCACCCTTTTTCACCACTGGCTCCATGAACGGCAAGATAAACTGTTCATCATCGGGACTGGATTTGAGTGACAAAATCGTACTGGCATTTCCAGCAACAATTTTGAGGATGGTAGCGTCCTGAATCTGGGCAATGTTCTGGTGGCTTGCAATCAGGGAGACGTGAAATTTCCGTCCCTCACTGGTAATTTCCGAAAATCGCTCGGTGGCAAAGTTCTGAAACTCATCGACGTACAAGAAAAAGTCTCGCCTCTGAGACTCAGGTATTTTCGTGCGCTGGTATGCTGCCATCCAAATGAGGGAGGTGAGTAACGTCCCGAAGAATGCACTCTGATCTTCGCCAAGATCTCCTTTTGAAAGATTAACCAGCAGTATCTTTCCTTCGTTCAATATCTCACTGATCCTGATGGTGCTCTTTTCTTGCAGGAGCATGTGCCGGGACATCTTGGTGGTGATGAAGTGCCCGAGGCGCTGCGTTAATGGAGCTACCGTACTAGAGAGTTGCATATCACCCAGCAGAGAAAACTCTTTGTTCCAGAACTGCTTGAGGATGGGATCTTTCAGTCTTGCTGCCACCTTCATTTGGTAGGTTTTATCGGTGAGGAGTTGCTGCAGTGTGTAGAGGCTTGGATTCTTGGTGTGAAGTGCCGTGAGGCAGGCATTTCTGAGGATATGCTCCATACGTGGTCCCCAGTATTTCTCCTCGGTGAGTTTGGTAAACACAGAGAGGATGGAGCTGGTGATCCACTCGTTCTCATCTTCTTTATTCTCAAAATCAATCCCCGGCGAAAAGATATTGAGTCCAATAGGGAAGCTCCGGTCACTAGGGTCAAAGACTATGACATCACCTACTCGCTCAGGGGGAATAATTTGGAGTAGTTCCTGAAACATATCGCCGTGCGGGTCAAAGACGGCAACCCCTTTCCCGTTCAGGATATCCTGGTAGATCATCGAGGTTAAAAGCGTCGTTTTTCCGGTACCGGTTTTGCCGATGACGTACATGTGCTTTTGCCGCTCAAACAAAGGTATACCAATTGGCACCGTTGCTCCGGCAAACAGGTTTTCTCCAACAATCACATCCAGTTCTGCACCTGACTTTTTCAGGGAAAGAGGAGCTGGAAGCTCCGGACTTTTCACGCGGATGAGCTCAGTACCGGTGGTTGAGTGAGGAAAGTGGTAAAGTGCCGCTACTTCACTTGGGGAAAGCACGAGTGTAGAGCTTGGTATTCGATTTTTGTAGTACCACTGTTTCAGTTTCCTGGGGAGCATGCTTCCGCGCTGTACCAAGGATTGACCTGATTGGTGCTGTAAACTCATGAACGACGCCTTCAACCCCTTTTCACGGCCATGGGTATCTTTTTTCTTGCGTATAACCAGCGCTCTGATACTCACGTCAAACAAGGGTTGGCTCAGTTTTTGTTTCACCTCACTTTCCAGCTCTTTTTCGAAGGGCGTAGCTACCAGGACAGGACGAG
>CAILIB010000007.1 GCA_903834195.1 uncultured Candidatus Berkelbacteria bacterium
CCAGATGACCCGCAATATCAAAGTTGATTCAGAGTCAAAGTCAGAAAGTTACTTCAATAATGCAAAACATTACTGCTGTTTCACCGCAAGAAACGCTAAAACGTGGGTATTCAATTACGTGGCGAGATGACGGTACACTTATTACATCTTCAGATGGCTTGAATCAAGGGGAGAAAATAAGAACTCAATTTTCTGACACCTCGGTTATTTCAATAATAGATTCCAAATGAAAGCAGTATTTCCACTTCAAGAAAAAGTACATCAGCTCGAAGAAATCCAACAGTATTTTCAGCGACCTGATATGAATCTCGAAGAAGCTATCGAGAAGCATAAAGTAGCTCTAGGAGTAGCTAAAGAAATTATACGTTACTTAGAAACCGCAGAGAATTCACTTGAAAAGGTGGATATTTCTTCACTTCAGGGATCAGGGGACTAGAAACTTCTAATATTTCCTGGTAAAAGTGGAGTAACGCTTAGGGTAAAAAGCAAAAAATAAATAGAAAGGCGCTTGCATCAGCCTTAATCGGTACTACCGAATATTTAGGCATTGTAGAGGGGTAGGGGCTTATATAAAATGTTGTCAACACAATAAATTGGTGTTGCACCTCACTATAAGTAACTGCGGACGTATGAATCGCAAGCGAAACGAAATGCAGGAAGATGCTCTTTGGGATAATACCATTGACCCTCCTGTAGAAGAGTCCGAGCCGGCTCGATTTGCAGCTCTGGATGTTGAAATTGACGAAGCGACACTTATTGAAGCAGCCTGGGACGTTTATTAAGCGCCTAGAACGCACTGGAGGTAAAGAACGGATAATATCCGTTCTTTTTTGTACAGAGTGGTGTTTTTTGTAGGAGTCTGTTGTACACTACGTGTATATAAACTATTTACCCTATGAACGTCTATATTGCTTCGGATCACGGTGGTTACGCACAGAAACAAATGCTTTTTAGTGGTTTAAATACTGCAGGGTTTACTGTAAAAGATTTGGGTCCACACACTCAGGATCCCAATGATGATTATCCTGATTACGCGATTGCGGTATCGCAAGCTGTTGTTGCTGACCCAGGATCGCGAGGCATTCTTCTCTGTCGTTCTGGTGAAGGAATGGAAATGACTGCAAACAAGATTGTAGGTATTCGTGCTGCATTAGTCTGGCGACCTGATATCGCAGCTGAAACACGGCGTGATAATGACGCAAATATTCTTGTTATTTCCTCGGATTTTATAGCTGATCATGATGCTGTGGAAATTGCTCAAACATTTTTAAAAACTGAATTTTCAGGTGAAGAACGACATCAGCGCCGTCTAGATAAAATCGCTGCACTAGAAAGAGGGGAACAATGAAAGCAGAAATTTATCCAGGAATTCTGACACATAATCTTGAGGAGTACATTTCTCGTCTTGAAATGATTGAAGAAAGTACGTCTAAGTGGGTGCATATTGACGTAATGGATGGTCAGTTTGTGCCAAACATTAGTGTTATGCCGTATGAATTTATGAGCATTCCAACGCGACTTCAGACTGAAGTACACCTGATGGCGTATCATCCTGAACGCTATTATTCAGATTTGACCGTAGCTGGTGTTAGTCGTGTACTGATTCATCGCGAAGCGTATGAGTCTTTTGAAGAGTGTGCAGCTGCATTAAAACATGCTGGAGATTATTTTTCTGAAGTTGGCTTGGTGATTAATCTAGACACACCGATAGAGCCATATAATGAGCTTCCAGTACAGGTAATTCAGTGTATGGGTGTAGTACCTGGAGCAAGTGGGCGTGAGCTTGATCGTGAAGTTTATGGTAAAATTAAAACAATCGCAGCTCAAAAGAGTATTCCTTTGATTGCTGTTGATGGTGGTGTGCATGAAGACACCGTTCAGGAGCTGCAAAAGGCAGGCGCAGAGCGCTTTGTTGTTACGTCAGCACTGTACGTTGCAAATAATGTAAACCAAAACTTACAACATTTTATCCAATTGTTAGCTGGGGGGATTGCATGAAAAAAGTACGCATCGGAATTAATGGCTTCGGACGAATCGGCCGAAATGCGCTAAAAGTTGCATTTGAACACAGAGATGTTTGCGAAGTGGTAGCCTTAAATGACTTAACAGACACTAAAACACTTGCTCACTTACTCAAGCACGACTCAACATACGGTACATACCGTTACGACGTGTCTTTTGATGAGTCTGGTATTACAGTAGACGGTCAACACATTCGAGTATTTGCTGAAAAAGATCCTGCAGCTCTCAAATGGGGTGAGAACGATGTTGATGTAGTAATTGAGTCTACAGGACGTTTTCTAGATAAAGAAGGTGCTGGAAAGCACTTGCAGGGTGGGGCAAAGCGCGTAGTAATTTCTGCGCCAAGTAAGGGTGCTGATCCTGCTCCAACTCACGTTCTTGGTGTTAACCCTGCTGACGGATCTGAACCGATTATTAACAATGCATCTTGTACTACCAACAACATTACTCCGGTAATGGAAGTTATTGATCGTGTATTTGGAATTCAGAAGGCAATGATGTCAACGATTCACTCGTACACTGCATCACAGGCTCTACAAGACGCTCCATTGAAAGATCTTCGTGAAGCACGCGCAGCTGCAGTAAACATTGTTCCTACCTCAACGGGTGCAGCAATAGCGACTACTCAAGCACTGCCTGCGCTACATGGTAAGTTTGATGGTCTTTCATTCCGCGTTCCTACAATTGTTGTTTCCTGCTCTGATATTACCGCTCTCTTAAATCGTGATGTTACCGTTGAAGAAATCAACAACGCTTTGATTGAAGCTTCAAATACTGATCAGTATCGCGGAATTCTTGGTGTAACTCATGAAGAGCTTGTTTCCACAGACTTTAAGGGGAATAGCCATTCTTCAATTGTTGATCTTCCACTTACACGTGTAGTTGGTGGTAACCTAGTGAAAATTGTTGCTTGGTACGATAACGAATGGGGTTATAGTAATCGCTTAGTTGAACAAGTAATTCGTGTTGGACAGGGAATTTAACGAGTATGCCAGCAAAGGAGGGACTGACAATCGAGGGGATTGAGCGACGTGCGCTCTCTATTCGAGAGCACATTATTACCATGCTTGAAGAAGCTGGGTCTGGCCATTCGGCCGGCCCGCTTGGTATAGCTGATGTATACGCTGCGTTATATTTTCGTGTATTAAATCATGACCCTAAGCGTCCAGATTGGGCGGAACGAGATCGTCTAATCCTCTCCTGTGGCCATACGGTGCCAGTAAGGTACGCTACAATGGCTGAAGCTGGGTATTTCCCACGTCGAGAATTGTTGACGTTACGCAAGTATGGATCAAGATTGCAGGGTCATCCTCACAACCTAGGATTGCCAGGAATGGAGACCTCTTCAGGTCCTTTAGGGCAGGGGATTTCTCAAGCAATTGGTTTTGCGCTTGCAGCTCGACTAAACCAAAAAAAGTGGCATACGTACTGCATACTTGGTGATGGAGAGCTTCAAGAAGGTCAGATTTGGGAAGGTTTAATGTATGCTGGTAACCGAAATCTGCATAATCTTACAGTAATTATTGATCGAAATAATATCCAGATTGACGGCCCAACTGAATCAATAATGCCGCTTGAGCCTTTGGCAGATAAAATCAAGGCGTTTAATTGGCATGTTATCGAAGTAGACGGGCATAATGTTCAACAGATTATCGATGCGTGTAATGAAGCAAAGGCGATTACAGAGCATCCAACATGTATTATTGCGCACACAATTCCTGGAAAAGGAGTGAGTTATATGGAATATGACTATCGATGGCACGGTGCCCCTCCTGGTTTGCAAAATATTTCAGGTTCACCTGAGAAAGATGAGCAAACTCGTGTTGCATTGCGTGAGTTGCGCAGTTTGCGTGGAAAAATAAAGGGGGAACATGAGTAAGGTAGTACCGATTATTTCCGACTTATCTAAAGCTGAAATGGTTCCTGCTCGAAACGGTTTTGGTGAGGGGCTACTCATAGCTGGTAGAGCAAATAGAGATGTACTCGCGTTATGTGCAGACCTGACTGAATCAGTTCGTATGGAGGCATTTCGTAAGGAATTGCCTGACCAGTATCTAGAGATTGGAATTGGTGAGCAAAACATGATGGGCATTGGTGCAGGTCTTGCACTGTCCGGAAAAGTGCCTTTTGTAGCTAGTTATGCTGTATTTAATCCAGGTAGAAACTGGGACCAATTACGTGTCTCTGTCGCGTACTCAGAAGCAAATGTGAAAATAGTTGGTGCACATGCAGGTATTTCTGTCGGTCCTGATGGTGCAACACACCAAGCGCTTGAAGATGTAGCTATTACACGTGTACTTCCAAATCTCATAGTCGTTGTTCCAACTGATGCAATTGAGGCTCGAAAAGCGGTTCTAGCAATGGTTGAATACCATGGACCTGTGTACATTCGTTTTGGTCGAGATAAGGTTCCAACGGTTACTACTGAAGAAACCCCGTTTAAATTGGGTAAAGCCAATGTAATGCGTGAAGGAGCTGATATTACTCTCTTTGCTAATGGTGCACTTGTGTATGAAGCGCTACTTGCTGCTGAGGAGCTAAAGAAAGATAAGATTTCAGCTGAAGTAATTGCTGTCCCTACGGTTAAACCTCTAGATCGTGAAACAATCCTTGCTTCATTAAAAAAGACCGGAGCGTGTGTTACAGCTGAAGAAGCCCAAATCACAGGAGGTCTTGGTGGTGCTATTGCAGAGTATGCTGGAG
>CAILIB010000008.1 GCA_903834195.1 uncultured Candidatus Berkelbacteria bacterium
GTACAAGAAGTAACCCAAGCTGGTATTTCATCTTTGGCACTACCGAAGAATACCAGATTACTCAGTGAGCGTCCAGCCCTGGCCCAGACAGGCCACTTGGCTGTACAATGAATGTAACACTATGGCACCATACCTCATCCGCCGACGCGGATTCACCATTCTTGAACTTCTGACTATTATTACGATAATTTCAATCCTTCTTGGGTTTGCATTAGTCTCATACAGTAGTTCAAAACGGAATAGTCGCGATGCTCGCCGCAAAAGCGATGTAACTACCTACGCAAATGCGCTCCAAGAACTCTATAGCGTAAAAAATACATTGTACCAACCGAGCTTTGGCGCAAGCGGGTTTTACTACGGAAGACTAACCTACACCGGTAAGGAAGGTCCAATCCACTATGGTAGTAAAAGTATAGCCCAGAGTCTTATCACTCTTGGGTACTTAGCCTCAGCCGCAACAGATCCTAGTAGTACAGGAAATGCACCTGGCCAACCAGACTATGTATTCGTGCGATGCCAAATTATTTCCTATCCAATCATACCCAAAAACACACAGTCAGTAACACCTCTCAATAACAGTGATGCAGGTGGAGTATGGACAAAGCTAGAAAACACTAGTGCAGCCCGTGATGTTGATCTCAGCAACACTCGTGCCACCTGCGGAAGTGACACTGCACTAGCACAATTTGATTTCGGCTATGACCCATCTGGACCAGGAATGAAGGGCCCTACCCCAGGCGATGCATCGTTTGAAAAAAACAATGGATATTTCGCAGCATCAGTCGGGCGAACCTACTAACTAAAAACCCGCTCATCACGAGCGGGTTTTTTAATACTCACTGAATCGTATTCCAAGGGAATGCAGTCCCTGGACCACCGCAACTATTTGTTGCCTTTGTTCCAGTTGCAACAGATGTAGACGGAGCATTTTCCAAGTTGGCATATAAGCCATACTCAGTTGCTTCAGAAGGATCTGAAGCTGGTCGACCAGAACTACTACAGAGTGTAAGAATATAATCATCAAACGTTGCACTTGTCAGTGTGCTTGCAGGTTGAGAAGGAAACACACCGCCGGTACGTGGATCAAGTGAAATACTTTGAATGTATCCACCTGCACGAAGAGCTTCTGAAATTGACTCAGCGCCTGGATACCCTCCAATAGCTTTTGAAGGATCAGCCGATGGACTTCTGCGATTTATACTTCCCCATCCCCCACCTTGGTAGCCAACACAACTGTCAGTATCACCATTTGGTAACGCTTTTGGTAACGGATATGTTGTTCCATCTGGGTAAAAATCGGCAGACTTATCAACTATACAACCAGCAGGTTCAATCAGGTAACTATGCGCTTGAGAATAGTACTGTTCGATTGCAGTTCCATACTGCGTTAAGGCAGTTCGCCGACTCGCATCTCGTGCCTGAATTCTCTGCATATTGAGAGAAATAACCACTAACCGAGCAAGTATTCCAATAATGGCCACAACTATCAATAATTCGATAAGTGTAAACCCAATTTTCCGTGGAAACCTCATACTACCCCCTATCTTGACCATTGTTGACTCCCTGTTCCGTAATTAAGTGTTGCCCCGCTACCACCTGAAAGAACGATGGTGAAATCAACTCCTGTTTTATCTGCATTACTTACTATTGCAGGCTCAGAACATGATACTGGCTGGCAGGTTTCTGTTCCTTGTGGAGTTAGAGTAACGCTATAAGTACCATTTGGCACATTAGCGAAGGCATATCCCCCGCTCGATGCACTTGTTGACTGTGAATCGATAATTGTTCCTGACGCATTCAACAAGTTCATTGTATGAACAACTGGAACAGTACCGTCACTATTCAATACTTTACCAGTAATATTGTAATTTGAGGCATTTGAACGCGCTAACTTTAGATGCACAGTTCGAGTAAGTGTACCAACTGAACTATTACATGCAATGCTCAAATTGATTGTTGTCGATGCATTTGGCGCTGTTATTCCATTCACCGTCACAACTGTTGAATACGTACGAGGCTGATTTGAAGCACCTTGCCATGGGGCTGCTGGTGAAACAGTCACTGTAGTATCTGCTGTCAGAGGCGATACTGTACAACTATTATCAATCACTGAATTATCACCAACCCAAGCTGTTTTAAATGCAATTGCTTGCCCTATGGAGTATGTAGGATTGATTGTTGCGGTACTATCAGGAGTTGCATCATTAGCCGTAACCGTTGCACCACCAGTTCGCTGGTCAGTAGTTGCGAAACTCAATCGGCTCGAACCTGATACCGCGCGTTGAAGCGTGAAGTTAACGGCTCGTGAAGAAGCTTTTCCACCAGCATCGAAGCATTGCAGTGCTAACTGAACGTCGGTCGACGTTCCAACTGAAAGGTTTCCGAAGGTCACCGGAGCACTCGCATTAACTGTTGGTAAGTTAGACTGAAGTGACTTCCATGGATCAGTCGTAATCGTAACACCACCAGTTGCCGAAGCCTTCTGCACAGCACACGATGCAGAGCCACTTGATTTCCAAGATGCTGGGAGCGTATACGAAACAGCACCTGCACCTGGATCAGTGAAAATTACTGGGTTACTCAGGGTTATCACCGGCTGAGTATCGGTGGCGGCATTTCCATTTACTGTAAATGTAACCGACGGACCTGAGGCGTTACTCTGCCGAGAAAGAGTTAACGCAACTGAACGACTCACAGTTCCTGTTGCAGTTTTACAGGTAAGCGTAAGCGTGGTAAGCGATGTTGCACCAGGTAAAATATTCCCAAAGCCGATTGGTGCTGATGAATTTACCGTTGCCAACCCTGTTTGATTTGATTTCCATGGATCACTTGTTAATGTAACAAGTGCTGTTGGCTTTGTCGCAGTCACTGCACAGCCTGCAGATGCTAAATTAGTACCATTCCATGAAGCATCAATGCTTGCCGTAACAGGATCTTGTGTTGAACCACCTACTGTTGCAATACTCGTTCTGTTTGGATTTGTTCTATCTGCTGTAATTCCGTTTACCTTAAAGTTGAGATCTGGCGTAGGATTTCCGGTAACTACAATAGTATAGTTACGGACATATGATGGAAATTGTGTACCGCGGAACTGCTGAATTCGCGTCTTGTTTGCACCACAATTATAGGGAGCCGGCTGAAATGCATTTGGACTATTACCGTCTGTATCCCGTGCATTTAGATTACAGATCATTAATGCGCTAGAAAAACTATTCTCCTTTACTGAGACAATGTATGTACCCGGGTTGAAGAATGTAATGTTACTGAGTGCATTATTGTCATCAACCGTGTTATTTGACGTAACGTAGTCTACACCCTCAGTACCCGTAGAAACAGAAACAGATGAAGTAACAGGCTCTACCTGAATCATTGGATACAGCGCATTCATCTGATCATTACTCCAGAGTCCACCCATAGGCTGATTGTTTCGGGTATAGCTCTGGTTAAAATAGCCATATATTTCGTTGCTCACAGAGCCAGAATCAGTAATTGACCGCTGTGCTACTGCACGACAGTTTGATCCAGCTCGGGTAGATAGCCCAGCTGAGGTACCGGCATCTTGGAATGCAGATTCAGCGTTCCTATCCTCTCTAATGCCATCACTATCGGTTACATTAATGAAGGAGGAGCCAAACGTAAAGCTTGTATGGTAATTCGCACAAAGGGTACTAAAGTGACACATCCAGGTTGTCATCCAACCACTTGATTCTCCACCAAACAGTCGCATTACATTAAAGTTCACCACCTGCCCAGTTGGAACTGTAGTAGGAATAACTGCATTTCCTGGGCCTGAAATAACTGTGTCGAACTGAAAGTTGAGCGGTTGTTTATGTGAAGCTGTACCAGAAGTTGTATTGCTACACATACTAAAACTACCATCCGACTGTTTATTTGAATGTGACGGATTATATTTATCACACCCTACAGTACAAAATGCATATGGATAATCAAAGCCAGATGCATCAGTTTTTGGATCTGTTTCTGAACAAAACGAAGCAACTTTTACATCACTACAATTACTGGTACCACACGCATATAATGACCCCGGAATAAGTGGACCATTATACACAAAGGTATTCCCTAAAAGTATTGAAGTTGCTGGGGTACACGGACCTTCTGTGACACCTGCAGGACCAGTAAATGTGAGGGTAAATGTCTGGTTCCAGGTAATATTTCCACCTGGATAGGTTGCCGTAGGGTTAGGGTCATGGCAACTAATAGTAATCGAACGAACAGAAGTACCGCCAGCAGGGAGTGAACCACGAAGAATGGCTCCCTGACCACTGAGTGGAATTGACATAGTAGGATCAAAGAACCCACTTCCTGCAACATTTCCGTTGAATTGCTGTGCATTTCCAGGACCAATCAAACTAACCGTACTTCCTGTACATGACGTAGGCACAAAGTCCTGAAGTGGACCCCAATCTAATGTCAAACTAACTTCTCCGTTAGAAGGAATTCGGATCGGGTTTGATGCATTTTCACCTTTTCCGGTTGCAGATGATAAGGTAAACGCACCATTTATTCCCGTCCCCTTAATATCTGCAAAAAGCTGGTCTTGCCCTGCCAACGCACTCTGCGGAAATAAACCTTGTGCAACGAAAAGAACACCTGAGATCAGCAGTGTCTGCGCCACGATGGTGAACCTGCGAAGAAACTGTTTGTTCATAGTGAATAATTATTGAGAATATCAAGTAGGTGTGCACCCTTATACAGTCGTACTTCAACACGTGTTGGCAAATGTGAAAATATAACCTTATGAACGTACTGCACAGATAAGCCTCCATCAGCCTCACCAAAAGAGTTAATACTCTGGAGAGAGAGCTGAGAACCATCTTGGTTCTTTAGAACGATATCTGCATGCGTATCATTGACTAGAGCACCGTTGCTATCATCAAGACAGACTGATGTTGTTGTTGTTTTTACAACTTTTCCACTATTTTCAACAGTACCGCTCAGGAGAGTCACATTATCACTTGCACCGCCGAGCTGCGTTGTAAAGTTTTGAGAAAAATCGGAGGATGTTACCTCCCCTGCAATAATCGGGTTATAGAGACCTGTAATATCAACCGGAAAACTAACCAGAATCACTCCTGTGCCCTGCGCAGGTACTGTAACAGCATCGGTCTTGGTAGTGGCAATACTTCCAATCGTAGACACCTGCCCACCTTCATAGAGTGAAAATGTACCACTCAAACTAATCGCTGCGTTCGAGGTATTCTGAACAGGAATCGTAACTTGTTTATTAGAATCAGTAGACACTGCAACTCCGCTTGTCGTAGCCCATGCACTATCACTTACAAGAGACTGAATCTGTAATGGTACGGGAAACACTGTAAAGTGCTGAGCACCAATTGCACCACTCTGTTCTGGAAGATCTGGAGTAATTTGATACGTACCGCTTGGTAACCCTGGAATTTTCCAATCTAGTGTCACACTTCCTCCAGTATCTGAAAGAGAAAGTGGCATATAGGAAGATTGGTACATTTCAACAGGATGGGCGACAGCATTTGCCGGAAGTCCAATTAACACTGCC
Organism: uncultured Candidatus Berkelbacteria bacterium; assembly: GCA_903834195.1. GTDB lineage: Bacteria > Patescibacteriota > UBA1384 > CAILIB01 > CAILIB01 > CAILIB01. The sequence goes on from CAILIB010000008.1 coordinate 5,537, forward strand.
TTAAATCCGACTGCAATTTCTCTCGCTTGCGCCAAATCAGCAGTTGCATTAATGGTTACGTTAAGTGTCTCTCCAGTTGCTGCAGCGTCTGTCGTAAGACTTGCTGTCAAAACACCTGACTGACTAATTGTCCCCGGACAGGCCGCGAGAGCCTTTTGTACATCTCGGATTTGAAAAACTGAAAATGAACCAAGTATCACAACGATAATACCAACGATGAGAATACTATATATTGTTATTTTCACGGAGGTGTACGATGAGAAATATGGTACATCAATAGTATAATATCCACGCTCTAATTACCACAACAAAGCCACCCCGCAGGGTGGCTTTTTTGTCATTCACCACATGAAATACTTCTATTTCACCATTGCTGACTTCCCGTACCATAATTAAGTGTTTGACCAGAATTTACCTTACCCGACAGTATAAAGTTTATTCCACTTAGATTTTGCGTATTCACCGTAACATTTTGAACACATCCACTCGGTACACATGACTCTGAACCCTGTAACAGAACAGCTACAGAGTGCGCACCACTCTTTAGTCCAGTAATCGTGTAATTTCCATCTGCAGTTGAGGTAGACGTTACTGCAGTACCATCAAGGAGTATCTTATGTTGCACTGGAACTGAACCATCACTATTTTGTACTGTTCCCGATATTTCATATGTGCCTGTGGAACGAATGAGGGTTACGTTGATTGTTCGGGTTTGCACACCAGTTGTACTTCCACATGCAACTGAAAAGGTTACAACTGACGAATCACCGGGATTATTTAATCCCGAAACCGTAAAGGAGGTCTGCACATTCTTCGGCTGATTAGTCAGACCGTTTTGCCACAATGATGCGCTTACTGTTACTGGCGTAGTAGCTGAAACCGGGAACGTCTGACACGAATTATCAGTAATAGTATTCAATCCTGTCCATTTACTCGTAAATGACATCGCGTCACCTGCTCCATACACTGGCTCAGTTACTGTTACTGAAGTATTAGTATCATTCGCTGAGGTAAGCACCTGTGTTCTAGTGTCTTCCAAAGACAATGTTAATTGAGGAATCGGTGTACTCGACCGTTCTAGTGAAAACGTCACTTGTCGATAACTAGTTACACCAGCAGCATCAGTACATCCAACTTTGAAAGAAAGCGAAGTGGAAACACCACTATCAATATTTCCTACAACAATTGGTGCCGAACTATTTGAAACCGGTAAATTTGTTTGCTGATCCTGCCATGGCTCAGATTGCAAGAGAGCCCCATTAGTTGGACTACTTGATTTAACCAAACAACTTGATGCTCCTGTCGCAGACCAACTAGCAGGTACTGTATAGCTCACAGGCCCTGTTGTTGCGTCATAAAAGACAACTGGATTCGTAATAGTAACTGAAGGATTACTATCAGTTGCCGAAACACCTGCAGCATTAAATGTAACTGACGGACCCGTTCCCAATGCCCTCGTTAAGTTAACTGTCATTGTGCGCTTTACCGTAGCACTACCCGTACCACAGGTAAGATTAAACACGATTGAAGATGTAACACCTTGCGCAATATTACCAAGTGTCAGCGGAGCAGATGTACTTGAGAGTGGTTGATTAGATGCATCTGACCATGGTAGGGAAGTTACGGTAACTCCACTTGCTTTTGATTGATCCGATTTAAAGACGCAACTGTTTGCGGTTACGTTTTGTGCCACCCAAGAGGCATCAAGAGAAGTTGATACAGGAGCTGCACTATTTCCGGCAGGCAGACTCACTGTAGTAATTCGGTTTGGGTTCGTACTATCTGCCACAATACTATTAACTGTCATCGCCAATGTAGGATTTGGCGGTGCTACAACAGTAACAGAATAGGTCCGGTACATGCTCGGGAAATTCATTCCCCGCATTAATTGCATGGCAAGTTTATCCTGGCAATTGTATGGTGCTGGTAAGAATGGATTTGTACTCCCCTTAGCTTCTGCTGCGATACACGCCATGAAGGCACTCGTAAAACTACTTTCTTTCACAGTGACAACGTATGTACCAGGGTTATTAAACACTAATTGATTATTACTAGTGTTACTATCCCCTGTCTGAGAATAGGTATAATCCACTCCCCTTACTCCACCCTGCACAAGAACCGTACTTTTAAGTGGCTCAACTTGCACAAAAGGCATAACGTAATTTACAGCTTTTGTTGGAAATACTTGATTATACCCAAGCACAGTTCCACCGCCACCACGTGTATATTCTTGGTTAAGGTAGGATAGTGTGTTGCTCGACGAATTACCTGCTGCAATCTTTGGTAATGTAACTTTTGGATATGTGGTTGTGGTCCAAGTAGCTGTACGACAGTTTGATCCCGAGGCACTTGCTGTTCCTGGATACAATGCTGAAGCATACGCAGAAGTTGCCGCATTATCCTTTACCCTGCCTTGTAGATTTCCTGTATACACCCAACTTTTTCCAAATGAAAATGAGTAGTCGTCATCGTTACCATCTATATACGTGGACGTAGAAAGCTGTCCAAACTCAGATACGCCAGAACGATTTAAATTAATATTCACCGGAGTTCCGATGGATGTTGAGACTGAATTACCTGTAATCCCTGTAATATCGGTTTTAAAACTCAAATACGTAGGGTCAGAAGTTTTTTCTGGTTTTCCTAGATTGTCATTACTACATATACTATACGAATCCTTTGTAGCACCTGTCGTCTGCTTCGTTGTTTGAGTAGGATTATAGTTCAAACATACATGTCCACAGAGCGGCACCCCTTCATCAACATACAACTTGTTTGTAATTTGACCATTAAAATACCCCGTATAAAACCCTGAATAATCTGGACAAATCAGATTTTTTGGCCAACCACCAGATCCAATTGTGGCATGATCATAAAAAGAGGAGTTAACACCCATTGCCCCGTTGTACAGAAAGGTATCGGTCTGCGTAATACTATTCGCACCCTCTTGAGTACAATTATCCGGAGTCACACCTTGACTAAATTTCATGTACACACGAAATACCCACTGCCAATTTACTCCTGAGGTATCAGTGCATTTTACCCCGATGGATCGTGAGGTAGTATAACTTGTTTTACCTGCAGGGATAGCCGCAACAACACTACCTAACAACGTAAACCCACTCGCAGTGGTCGGAAGAGGGACTTGCGAATCGAAAAATCCGCTCCCTGTAGGATTTCCATTAACAACTGATCCGTCATCCATCACAGTTTGCGTCGTACCGTAACAACTTGTCGGCGTAAATGGGGCAATTGCCTTCCATCCTACAGTTAGCGAAACATCACCTGAAGCAGGTAAGTTTATCGGATTACTGTTGTTATTAAACGTATTCGCGGTGGAATCAAGGGTGAATGCTCCATTTATGCCCGTTCCCTGAATCGTAACATCTAGGCCACCGGCTGCATGTGCAACTTGTGCAGGTAAGAATAGACCCTGTGCAATGACTAGAAAACCTGCCAAGGAAAACACAGTAAACCAGATATTTGTCTGCTTGAAGAATTGGTAGAGTGATTTCATAAGACAGGTGTGTTCATAACATCAATAAGATGGGAATTTTTGTACAGCCGTGCTTCAACGTGATCAGCTTTATGAAACAGAATTTTATGAAGTACCACTTCAACTGCCGGCTGATCCAAGGTAAATGATGAAATGGAGATATTCTTAGCGACCCCAGTCGACGTATACATAGTAAGTTGAAGAGTTACTCCAGAATACGCATCTGCATCTATACCAGAAGCACATACATCAGACGTTATCGTTGGTACAAATCGATTCCCTGAAACCGTTAAATTCAGACCCGAAAGTGTCGGGAGGCTACCTTCAGCTCCAGTAGGGTTAAAACTAAACCCTTGAATATAATTTGCAAACGTCACTTCTGCCCGAACGAGCGGATTATAGAGCGACTTTATCTGATCAGGAAGTGTAATTGTAACAGTGTTCAACCCAGATTTCACTGTTAGCTGCGCCTGAAATGTCCCTTGCTTTAATGCATCAAGCGCAGAACCACCCTCATAGTAAGAAAATGTTGCAGGAACAACTACATCACCCTTACCCATGTTTACTGTAGAAAATGAAACGTGTTGCGCATCAGTAATCACAGGTGAGCTTGTTTCTATCCACAGAGGAGAGTCCACAGTTGACTGAATAACGAGTTTAGATGGAAACGTCGTAGAAGTACTATCATTTTCAGAAAGCATACGCTCAGTGACTGGCATGATTTGATAGGAACCTGCTGGTAATTGAGGCATTACGAGAGAAATAATAGCCGTACCAGTACCATTAGAGATTACAGGCACTTGGAATGGTGAAATAAACACAGTTACTGGTGCTGGCGGTGTGTACGAAAGTGAATCAGTAAGTAATAATCGAAAACCCAAGCGTGACGAAGCAGTATACGCATCTGACGCCCCAGTAAGAACTACTGTAACTGCAATGTGCTCACCACTAGATATCACTGAGGGATTTGAAGTTGCTCGTAAACTGATCCCTGGTTGCACTGGAAAAGTGGAAGCAGGAGCTGAAGTTGACGGAGCACAATCTGCCAAGGCAGTTTGTTTCGTGAAGCCAATAGAAAATGGCACCAATGCGGTAAGAATTAAAACGACACTAATGCTTACCCCAATATATAGACTGCGTATTTTCATTAGCAAAAAGAATTAAAATGTATATATACATAATACTCATATAATCCTCTGCAAACTAGCACCAAAAAGAACCACCTTTCGGTGGTTCTTTTTTTACGCAACAAACGTACTTTTTATCACAGTGAATAGCTCGCGTCTTATCTAGCGCGAGGGTTTTCTGTTGCCAGAAAACCGGGACTCCTCGAGGGAGTTCAACCTTGACGCACGGAGTATAGCAAACGCTTACGCGAATGCTGCCGATTGTCATTCCTTTTAGAAAGGAGGTGGTCCATCCGCACCTTCCGGTACGGATACCTTGTTACGACTTAACCCTGATCATCGAACTCACCGTAGTGACGCTTACGCATCCCTTCGGGCGCTCCCGACTTTCGTGGTTTGACGGGCGGTGTGTACAAGACCCGAGAACGTATTCACGGCTGTGTAGCTGACCAGCCGTTACTAGTGATTCCGGCTTCATGGAGGCGAGTTGCAGCCTCCAATCCGAACTGAGAACAAATTTGGTAGGATTAGCTCCGCCTTGCGGCTTGGCGACCCATTGTTATTGTCCATTGTAGCGCGTGTGTAGCCCCAGACATAAGGGCCATGCTGATTTGACGTCATCCTCACCTTCCTCCCCATTAACTGAGGCAGTTTCCTGTGAGAAATATAACACAGGATGAGGGTTGCGCTCGTTAACCGACTGAACGGGACACTTCACAGCACGAGCTGACGACAACCATGCAACACCTGTCACCGAGCTCCTTGCGGCACTCCACTGTTTCCAGCGGATTCTCGGGATGTCAAGTCTGGGTAAGGTTCTTCGCTTAGTATCGAATTAAACCACACGCTCCACCACTTGTGCGGGTCCCCGTCAATTCCTTTGAGTTTTAAACTTGCGTTCGTACTCCCCAGGCGGCTCACTTAACGCGTTAGCTTCGGTCCAAAGAGGGGTCGATACCTCCCAAGACCTAGTGAGCATCGTTTACAGCGTGGACTACCGGGGTATCTAATCCCGTTTGCTCCCCACGCTTTCGCATCTCAGTGTCAGAAAAAACCCAGTAAGCTGCCTTCGCCATTGGTGTTCCTTTAGATATCTACGGATTTCACTCCTACACCTAAAGTTCCGCTTACCCCTGTTTTCCTCCAGCCTTACAGTATCAAAAACGTTCCCGACGTTAAGCGTCGGTCTTTCATCGTTGACTTATAAGGCCACCTACATGCTCTTTACGCCCAGTAATTCCGGACAACGTTTGCACCCTCCGTATTACCGCGGCTGCTGGCACGGAGTTAGCCGGTGCTTATTCATAGGGTACCTTCATAAAATTATTCCCCTATAAAAGGAGTTTACAGTCCGAAAACCTTCATCCTCCACGCGGCGTCGCTGCATCAGACTTTCGTCCATTGTGCAAAATTCCCAACTGCTGCCTCCCGTAGGAGTTCGGGCCGTGTCTCAGTCCCGATCAGGCTGATCATCCTCTCAGACCAGCTACCCGTCATAGGCTTGGTAGGCTATTACCCCACCAACTACCTGATAGGACTCAGGCCGTTCTCATGGCGCCTTGCGGCTTTGATCTTGCGATCATATGCGGTATTACCTCGTCTTTCGACGAGCTATCCCCCACCTCGAGGTACGTTCCTGAGCATTACTCTGCCGTCCGCTGCTAGACTTTAGTAAACTAAAGCCACGCTCAACTTGCATGTGTTAGGCACGCCGCCAACGTTCGTCCTGAGCCAGGATCAAACTCTCCAAATAAATTTGGTCTGCATATGGCTATACAGATTTTGTCTTCGAGATAAATCTCTAAGAAATTGAAAGAAACTTTCTATTCACTGCGATAAGAAACACGTTCTTCTTATCACATTTGTATGTGGTTGTTGCTTAAACCGAATTTTTAAGGTGTCCATTCGCACATACAAGAAAATTCCTGATACCGTTGTGGTATCAATCTGTTTCTTTGGTGCCTGCTAACAATACCCAGTTTCAGGTGTAGTGTCAAGAGGTTTAGCACCTTTTCTATTTTTCTCCCCAAAAATTGGATTTACACCTTCGGATTTCCAGCGCAATCGAGAGAATCTGCGAGTGCTGCAGAACCCCCATTTCCGACCGCGTAACCGAGAGTGGAGTACAATCCAGCCTGAAACTCCGACTGCATGGCAGCATAGTCGAACTGATAGTTGGCAATGTTGGCTTGCTCAACTGCCGACCCTCCTGGAAGCTGATTTGCGATACTTGTCTCTGCTGCTGAAGGTGCATTTTCAAGTGATGTCCAAATTGCAAAGATACTTCCATTCTTCCCTACCGACTGCTGACCCCCGTTTCTACAAGCCCGAATTAGAACATAGTCACGTAAATTAGGATCAGTTGTGCTCTGATTTACTGATAGGGGATCACGAGCAACAGTATCGAGGTACCCTCCATCTTTTAGCGCAGTTGAGATACTCGTAGAAGCATACAGTCTTCCCGGGTGAATTTTTGTAGACTGTCCCCCATATCCATCAGTAGTCGCAGAAGTAAGATTAATCTTGCCATACGATCGCCCTAGAGCACCTACGCATCCACCAGCTGAATTATCAACAACTTGCGTCGTATCTGTAGCATCAGGAACTATACAATCTTTGACTGCATGAGTAATAGGATCAGCATCCTGTATAAACGTACTTCCCCTCGTATTTACGTATTGAGTCATTGCCGAGAGAACTGTTTGCACATCTGATTTACGACGCCCATTTCGCGCGTTAACACGACTCGAAGTAAAACTAGCAATTCCGACACTTGTAAGAATTACAATAATTCCAATCGCAACGAGTATTTCTATCAAGGTAAACCCTTTTCGAAAATGTACTTCAAACGTTTTCATTGAGTATAAAGTTAATCTTGATCACAGAAGTACGGATCCTTACCCGAAGGCGGAGTATAAACCTGAACAATGTTTGAACTATCCCGGAAATTATATCCTGTGAAACTAATAGTACTGCCATCAAAGGCAATCGAGAAGCCTCCGTTTGCGGTTGAAGGGCTCACTACATGGAAATTTAAGCTCGACAAGCTTGATGCTGTTTGCATTATCACTAGTGTATGTCCAACGAGTGCTTGATACTGACTTTGGGTCAAAGAGAGTGAATAACTACCTGTTGAATCAGTGGTATTTGATGAGAATAGTGGAACATTCACATTTGTTGCATCAAAGATACCAACTACTACACCAGACAAACCAGCACCGGTATCATTATTACTCACAACTCCAGATACCGTCATTACAGCACTCGGCGTATCACTATTTCCAAAATTATGTGTAATGGTTTTACCAAAATTAGATGTAATGTCATCCGGGATACTGTTCTGACAGTAAGTTATTCCCGTAACTACAGTAGGACCTGGATTCGTACAATACACGTTAGGAGAATTCGGTTTTTCTCGTATCGTTATCTGATGCCCTGCTAACGCACGCGATACTGCAATAGAATATGTTCCATCTGCAGCAGATGTTACCGATGTAACTGGAGTAAGTGGGGTGGCATTTGAAGGAGATAGATCATAGAACTGAGCTAAGCCACCTACAGAATCGTACGCCTGAATTGTGACTCCACTAATCGGCGCCTGACCTGCAGGCTGACCAGTACTAAGCGCATCCCGAAATACAGTCCCAGTATATGTTACCGGTGGAAGTAACCCAAAATTAATCGTATTGACTATATTGGGTACGCCATCAAACGTTTGCGCACCAGTTGGAGGAGATGAGAACTGCCAACCAGGTGACAACGGGGTAATATCACTAATTTTGTAGTACATGCGGGTTGCACCATTTGGCAGAGAAGTAACAAACGTAGCTAGTGAATACTTACCAGTACTATCAATATACGTAGTCGCTAAATCATCTGTAGTAGTTGGTAATGAACTATATTCTGTAATTCGCTGAAGTTTCATTTGAATTTTCTGCTGCTGTACACCAGATTCCGACGGATCTTTTACTCCGTTTCCACTCGTGTCGATATACACATACCCAGTAACCGTACTCATGGCTGCTACACCATTTCTCTCACCAAAGTTAAAGGTTGTCGTACTATTATTGTAAACCTGATAATTAGAATACATTCCGGTTTGTGGATACGTGTATGTCCAACCAGATTGGAGGGGAGTGTTGAGTCTAATTGAAACCACCCCTGTTTGCAGCATTGCAGCTGTGGTTGGAACACTGACTGTATAATTTCCCTGCGCATCAGTAGTGGTGGTTGTACTCACGGGCCCACCAGCATATCCACTCACCGTAACTGTAATTGACTGATTTGGCATACCTGGCTCGCCATTATCTTGCACTCCAAGAATTCCCCCATTATCTTGATACACTGTGCCCGTATATGTCGCAGTGGACGGCACAAGTGGAGCGCGTTGGTACGTAACATACGCAGAAGAAGTTGTGGCTCCATTTGCTCCGGTACATGTAGTAGTAAACCCAAATGTATAGCTCGGATTTGCTTGAGGAGCTGTAAATGTAACATCCACTGCCTCACTTCCACTAAAAATTGAGTTTGTTGTTTGGGTCCCATCCCATTTCCAGGCACTGTTGGTCAGAGTTCCTATTGGAGAAGCAACATCACTTCGGGTAAACGTACAACTTGCGACATTATAAGCATTCCAAGTTAATGAAACACCTGCGGCAGTTGTACCACCTGAACTCGCCAACTGAGAAGGATACGTATAGGGAGCACTTAGGGGAGCATCAACTGGAGTACCTCCAGCCTTTGTGACTTGAAGGCTTACAAACGGAAGATTCCCCGCCGGAGTAATCTGAATCACCACAGTTTGAACATCTGCTGCACCGGTAAACTGTCCGGCATTTGCTTGAGCTGTTGTGCCGCACCCAAACTGAAATTGGAACGTATACGACGAACCTACCGCAGGAGCTGTTGCACTCGTGCCCAAAATCTTAAGTCCGTTTTGTACAGAAGTATACGTAGCTGGAGATGCCACAGTTGGCCAACTATCCCAACTTGTCGAAAATCCACTGTTCGGATTTGAACCACGTGAGCCTTGAGGCATCGGAGTAAAGACACAGGATTGTGCACCTGTTCCTCCGATGTACCGTGCTGGAATAGTTACACCTGCAGCCGCACTTCCCCACGCATCTACTGGTAGAGAATAGTACACAGTATTATCTGTATAGGTCTGTCCCGCAGGTGTAAGGGCAAATTGTAAATTAGGAGTTGTAGGTGATTGAGCTGCAGTTACAGAAACAGTACACGTTGCTAAACCTGAGTATTTCGAACCAAGTAAGTCTTGAGCTCGAACTGCGATCTTTTTAGTTCCAACTGTAGCCCACTGGAACGACATATTCTGAGTCACACCTGGAGTGACGTACTGTGTTGAAGAAGTTGGATTAAACGTTGTGCCGTCGTAGTTACTATCGATGAAATATCGAACAGAATCGGCCGGGTCTGGATCAGTTGAGGAAAACGACGTATCAGCATTTTGAAATACTGCCACTGTACTTGGACATGATAATACTGGAGTGTTTGGTGGATTATCAACTGGAAGAGGATCGACTGGAATGTCTACAGTTGCCACTGTGCCACCTGCAAGACTTGCTGCATTAAACGCTGGTGCAGCGCCACAATTTTCACAATTATATGTGTACGGAACAACGTATGATCCATTATCGTTAATAGTAAATCGAAGTGTACCTGCTTGAGTAGGTACCAAGTTTTCTGAACAGATAAAATATGAACAAGGAACATCCACAGGAGCACTACTACTTCCGCCGTGATTATATTCATACCCCTGCACAATTTGCCATCCAGAACCTAGTCCCAAATTAAACCGATACCCTTGATCTGGATCATCTGGGTACTGAACTGTCTGAACTTGAGCAAGTGAACTACCTGAGAAAGAATCAAAACGTTTACGTGGGGCCCAGTTATAACCGTTTGGAGAATTCAACGCGTAAAACCCTATGAAGTTAGTATCAACTCCTTTACACGCAGGTGCTGAACCTGCCCCAGGACAGTGTAAGTAAATGAACGGATTACGATCAAAGGTTTCAAACCAACTATTAGCAGGGTATAAATTCGTATATGAATTAGCTGCAACATCAACATAAATATTTCCGAACGTATAGTTCCAATTTACCGAAGTGTCGTAGTTCGCATTGTTGTTGTACGACGGATCAGAGTTCAATACAACCTGAATCTGATCACCAACTTTAATATGTTCACCCGCAGCAAGAATCTTACCAGTAATTAAATTAGTAATTGTGTACTCATTACTATGCGACATTTGTAAATTTTTGTAGCATAGCCCATGACCCACCGGATACTCGAGATAGTATCCGTTTGACATCACTCCGTGACCATTACTGTCAAGAACTGGTAGGTACATTTCACCACCACTATCACAGAGAAAATCCTTTGTATTAGATCCGGTTAATTCATTTACCGGGGATGCATTTACAGGAGGTACATCATTTTGATGCTGGTAGTAACATAACGCCGAATTAGTTGGAAATGTTACTGTCCAATTTGCAAAGTACCTGAGTACGCTTCCACTCGGTTGCTGAAAAGTTGGATTTCCAGATGTACACGAAGTTAAACTTGCCTGTGCAGGTTGTGCTGACCCACCTATTACAAAAGCAAAAGCAACGACAGCAAGCGGTAAGATAAGAAGTTTGAGAGATCGCACGATGATATTTTTCATAATGCCTCTTGATACTTAGTTCGGCGCTTATGTGTCTTCATTAAGAATACTACACTGATCAAAAGTAAAAGGATGGCAGAAAACAATCTCCAGTAGTACACTAACCCACTTTTCACCTCAACCTGCTGCGTGGCAACTGTTTGATCTGGTAATAGCGTTGTAAGGTGTAGAGGAGATCGGAGAGGAATAAGGTATCGAACAAGCGTGACTTGAACATTCTTATCAGTATACGTGAGTGGATCCAGCACAAACTGATCATCATTAACCGTGATAATTGCAGATTGTGGGATAGTCACAAGGCTTTTATTAGAAGCAAGAATTGGTGCAGGCACACACATATCAACCGCATATTTCAACGCCCCAAAGGAATTGTGAATTGAAGCAGTAGCTCCAGGATATGCAATAAGTTTTGGCAGTAACGTACCCGAAAGTGTAACCGTACTTGCACTTCTAAAACCTGAATCAGAAACTGACGTTTTGATTTGCATTGTCGAAAAAGATGCACGATTTAATGTCTGTGCTAATTCCATACGCTTCGATTGAGCAGGGACAAGCACTGTTCGAGAAGTTACTACTGCATCATGAAATGGAATTGACGGATCAGAAGTACTCCACTGCAGACTAACCGTGTGATCTTTTGAATCTGGGTTCTGAAGGTACACCACATACTGCATACTTGGAACCACTGAAACTTGTCCTTGAGAAACACTTGTTACATATTGACCAGGAAGAAGTGTTACTACATTTGTATCGGATACCACCCGAACATTCAGGGGATTACTATAGGAAATACTTGCACCAACTAATTTGTACGGGAAGAGTGTGTAATTACCTGCAGGGTAACTTGCAGGTATCACCCAACTTACCTGGGCAGTTTGAGATCCAGGTTGAAAACTATTTTTTGTAACAAACAACCCTGCAGTGTCTCGAGATAGCAGTGAGACAGCATGTAAACCAGTTGGATCATACCAAACCTCATATCCATACTCAGCATCACTCACAAGTGGATCTGTGTACTGAATTTTAAATGCAAACGGGGAGCCACTTCGCGCAGTAGTAAGTACCGCACTATTTGTTGTTGAAAAAAGTGTAGGGGAAACTGCACAACTTCCCGTTGCACTTGGATTCACAAACGCTCGTGCCAAAACGAGATCGTGAAAAAGCAGGCCAGCAACCCCTGCTACCACTATTACACTCACCCACCTCATGAACGTGATTCCCCTGCTGTACATGTACGTTAAGTATACAAAAAGCTCTGGCGAGTAACCAGAGCTTTTTATCTCGACAAGATGTGAACAGGTTTGGAAGTTACTTTACTACCGGAGCCTTTTCAATCACTGCGTCTACCAAGCCGTACTTTTTAGCTTGATCAGCCGCCATAATGTAATCGCGATCAGTATCACGTTCAATTTTTTCGAGGGTTTGACCAGTGTTTTTAGCCATAATCCGATTCAATTTTTCGCGAGTGCGAATAATTTCTTCAGCGTGAATTTTGATGTCAGATGCCTGACCTTCTACACCACCAAGTGGTTGGTGAATAAGAATACGTGAATTTGGCAGCGCAATCCGCTTCCCCTTCTCACCAGATGAGAGCAAGAATGCACCCATAGAAGCTGCGAGACCAACACAAATGGTTGAAACATCAGGTTGAATGTAGTTCATCGTATCGTAAATTGCGAGACCAGCATCAACAGATCCACCCGGACTATTAATATAGAGCTGGATATCTTTCTTTGGGTCTTCTGCAGCCAAGAAAAGCAACTGTGCATTAATTAAATTGGCTACCGAGTCATCGATAGGACCACCTAAAAATATTACACGATCGCGAAGAAGACGAGAAAAGATGTCGTAGGCACGCTCACCAAACGGCGTTTTCTCAAGAACTGTAGGAACAAGGTATGACATATACGCAGTGTTAGATGTGATACGACGAGTATATGCCAGCCGTGTCAAAATGTAAAGAGTACTTTACATTTTTGTTCTTCCCTACTTTGTCGCAATAGCAATAAGCTTGTCCATTGCCTCACGCATTGCCTTGCCGTCTGTCCCCTTAATTCCTTCAACTTGAATAACTTTTCCAAGTGAAAGACCAATCTTAACATTCTTCTCAGCCTGACCCTTAATTTCTTCCTTAAGCTGGTCTTCGTTTTTACCAGTTTCAGCAAGATACTGATCCCAAGGCATTTGCATACGGGAGAAACGTGCCTTGGTTTCATCAAAGAGACGATCCTGTTCTTGAGTAACGAGACTTTCTGGAACTTCAAACTTAGCTACTTTAAGAAGTGCATCAAGAACCACTTCTTCAAGTTCACGCTGGTAGGCATCTTCTTTTTCAAGTTCAACATTCTTGCGAATAGTTGCGGTCATTTCCTTGAGATCCTTTTGACCGAAGGTTTTTGCAAAGTCATCATCAGCCGTTGGCAGTACAACATCTTTCATTTCGTTGATCCGGACTGCAAATTCAGCTACTTTCTTCTGCAAGTTTTCTGCGTGATAATCCTTTGGGAAGGTGATCTTGAATGTCTTATCTTCCCCTACTTTCAGACCAATAACTTCTTCTTCAAAACCTGGGATGAGATTTCCTTCACCAAGCACAAGCGGGTGATGTTCACTGAGCATGTCTTCACGCGCGACGCCGTCGACTGAACCTTTAAAATAAAGGTCAACCCACATACCCTTGGCAGCCTTGGTGTCCATTTTAGCTTCGATAAGGTTTGAACGCTGCTTGCGCAACTCATCCATTACCTTATTTACATCTTCGTCTGATGCTTCATCTTTTTTAGGTGCTTTCACCTTCATTTTTTCGTAACCTGCTACTGAAACTTCAGGAAGGATATCTACTTCAGCAGTAAATACAGCTACTTCAGCGTCGTCGGCAACATCATCGCCTGGAACTGTGAACGAAGTTACTTCAACTTTTGGCCCAGCAACTGGGATAATATTGTTTTCAACCAGAACATGCTGGTAGACCTCGGAAAGCACGTGGTCAAGGGCAGCTACTTCAATTTGCTGACGACCAACGCGATCAATAACCTTGGCGCGTGGAGCTTTTCCAGGGCGAAACCCTTCAATTTTCAGGTCTGCACCTGCCATATCGGTTTCGGCATCAAAGGCGTGACGGAAGGCTTTTGCATCTACTTTGATCGAGAGTTCGATGCGGGAATTTGGGAGATTTTTCTTTTTCAGAAGCATATCAGAGCTTAAATCGGGTAATGTGACTCTGACAGACTA
>CAILIB010000009.1 GCA_903834195.1 uncultured Candidatus Berkelbacteria bacterium
ATTAAGCTGGCTGAACTTGCGGTAAAAAAGCTGTTCCTGATCAATATCTACGAGGCGTTGGTCAGTTACGATGAGGAGATCGTAGTAGAAGTCGAGTGTAGCAACTAAGAAAACTGTAAGTGCAAAAAGTTGGAAAACACCGAGTACTAGAATGATGAAGTTACTTGTATCTACACTTCCAATTGCGCGCGTAGCAACGAAATACTCAAAGAAAAGACTGAAAATAAAAATACCAAGAAAGATAAGTAGGGTAGGGAGAAATGAAATCCAGGCTGGGCGGGCAAAAACAAAGATAGGCTCCGATGGTTCTTGGTTTGGAAAGGCGTGGAGTAAATCTTGCATACCAGTTAGTTGATGGATACAGTTCCAGCTGTTGTATCTGGACTAGATGCTAACAGCGTAATGGTAAAAATAATACAGATAATATACGCAACGCAGAAAAGGAGAATAATCAGAATCGTTTGATCTTGTTTAAAGCGGTATTTAAGGAAATTGAAAACAACAAAAAGATTAAGCAAAAGAATGATGAGTACCGATGCAATATAGAGAAGAAGCTGCATACTTTAATGCTAGCCCATTTGAGGAGAAAAACCCAGATGGCGTCGGGCTGCATCGGTGATCATGCGACCACGGGGACTACGTTCTAGAAAGCCAAGGCGAAGCAGGTATGGTTCGATAACATCTTCCAGGGTTTCACGTTCTTCACCACTTGCTGCGGCGAGTGTGTCGAGACCAACTGGTCCACCGGTAAATTGCTGTTGAATGAGTAGGAGAATATCGCGATCAATTTTATCCAGTCCTAGTGCATCTATATGGAGTTGATCAAGGGCAGCTTTTGCTGTGTCTAAATCTACTTCAGACGTTTTTCCGTGTACGGTTGCGTAGTCTCTTATGCGACGAAGGAGGCGATTGGCAACACGAGGAGTTTTTCGTGCTCGTTGAGCAATATGAAGAAGGGCTGGTCGAGAGATGGTAATGTTGAGAAGTTTGCTACTGCGTTCAAGAATGGTGGCAAGTTCTTCATCTTCGTAGTAGTCCAAACGATGAACGAGTCCAAAGCGATCACGGAATGGGTGAGAGAGGGAACCTGCGCGAGTAGTAGCACCTATAAGTGTAAATGAAGGGAGGTCTAGCCGAACAATGCGAGCACTCGGCCCTTTTCCAATTGCAATGTCGATGCAGCGATCTTCCATGGCAGGGTACAGAATTTCTTCAACAGAACGCTGGAGGCGGTGTATTTCATCAATAAAGAGAATGTCACCTTCCTGCAGATTGGTAAGAATTGCAGCTAAGTCGCCAGCCTTACTAATAGCTGGGCCCGAAGTAGTTCGTATAGCAACTCCCATTTCTCGAGCTACAACATATGCAAGCGATGTCTTACCTAAACCTGGAGGCCCGTACAACAAAATGTGATCAACAGTTGCCTTGCGTTGTTTAGAAGAAGCTAACGCAATACGCAAGCTTTCCTTTATAGATTGCTGACCAATATATGTTTCAAGTGAGTCGGGACGAAGTGATCGCTCGATTGGTTCTTCGTCGGTACTTACTTTCGTAGATAGGAGTGATTCTGGTGCTGACATGGCGTTAGTATACCAAACTAATTACGAAAATATACATATTTCTGAATAACTAAATAGTTATGAAATAGTATGATAATTTCGTAATACTGTTAGTAATGGGCTTCGGAAGTTGACAGTACCGTTGCTACGTCACTATGATAAGAAAAACGCATGTACCTATGGGTGGTGCCATCCACGCATGGGGAGTTAGCTGGCAGCTTATTAAAGAGGGGAATCAATCTAGGATAATAACGATAACAGTATGCAGATACCTAAATCTTGGCGTGCTGTGGTTTCGTACTCGACACTCGCTGCGCTTGCTCTCAATATCCTTATTGGGGCAACAGCTATTTCAACAGTACATGCCGCAAGCTCGTCGCTCGTAATTAATGAAATTAACTGGTCAGGGTCGGCACTTTCAGCCAATGATACCTGGGTCGAGTTATATAATCGTGGTGATGTTTTCACCGCTACGCCAGCTGCTCCGCTGACATTTTGTGCAGGTTCTACAGCAGTCTTCTCACTTACAACAGGTACTGTTCTTCCGGATAGTTACTTAGTAGTGCGAAATAGTCTCGTTACTGCTGCACAGAGCACGCTCAGTACCGCTGAGTTTGCTGCTGCAACTCCAGCTGATCTTTCACTTCTTCCAAAAGTATCAACTGACTTACAGTTGGTAACAGGCACATGTGCTACCCCAACTGAAGTGATTGACACAGTTATGGGTGCAGGTACAACTCCAGCTCCTTTTATGGGTCAAGATGGCACTGCTGGCATCTTCTCTTCAATGGAACGTGTTGGTACAAACGGAAATCTAGCAGCAAGTTGGATGGACGCGTATGCCGATAAGACTATTGGAAAGAATTTTGATCCAAGCGTAACCATGCAATTTGGTACTCCTGGTACTGATCGTGTAAATGTACTAGCAGCTAGTAACGTTTCTCTTACTCCACTCGGAAGTGCTGCAGCCGGTACCTCGGTAAGTATTCAAGGAACTGTGGGTTCATCTGCGTATGCAATTGAACTTACTCGCACAGCACACGGTGTTACTGGTGCAAAGCCAGAACTTGTTGCTCCTGCAATTCAAATTACTCCGGATGCTCACAACCATTTCCTGGTTTCGAGTCCTGCACTTACTGGTGTAAATGGAGTGAACGACATTTCAGTTCGGGTACTCGATGGTGCTGTATCAAAAACAGCTAACCGTTCAACACTTGTACCTGTTTCCACCGAGTTAATGGGTGATTCAACCTATGTTGTATACCCAGTAACAAGTGCATTGGCAACTCCAGTATTTACAACAACAAATCCTACATATACACAGGCAACGACGCTGACTATTGCTGGAACAGCAACTGGTGCAGCAAAGGTAGTGATTCTAAAAAGCGGTGAGTACTTCTCAACAGTTCCCGTAACAGCAGACGCTTTTACAACCGATGTATTACTGACACCAAATCAGCTCAATATGTTTACTGCAGTCGCAGTAGCTGCTGATGGTACTACATTCAGTACAATTACTCCTTCTGCATTGATGATTTGGCAAGACAGTATTGCTCCTGCAGTTGTTGATCCAAGCAAAGTTACCCTTGGAATTGGTACAGATGGATCGATTGTTTCACTAAAAGGTGAAGTTGGTGCTGTAACTCATGACTTTACAGATCCTTCAAACGTTACTCTGAACGCGTACGTATATGCTGACGCAGCAAAGACAGTTCTACTCGCTGGTCCAGTACTTACGAATAACGACGGTTCATTCCCTGTGATCAGTTTACTAGGTTCTTCCTATACAACTGTGTACATCACGGTTAAAGATCTTGCTGGTAATGAGAGTGCTGTTACAACACTCAATAATGACCAGTACCTCGGTGGCGCTACTTCACCTCTAAACCCAATGCTTGTTACTGTTACTCAGGATCAAGCAACGGTAAAGTGGACTGCAGTACCTAATGCAGTTTCATACCTAGTTAAGTACAAGACTGATGGCGGAGTGTTCTCTCAAGCCATGGCGCAATGTGTTGGAACAACTACATGTGCATATCAGGTAACTATAAAGGGCTTAAATCCTTCAACTAAGTACTTCTTCGATATTGCTGCAGTAGATGTGTACGGAAACATTAGTACCTACAACGAACTTGCATTTACGACGCTTCAACCAGTTCCAACAGTAGTAACTGCCGCAGCTCCTGAAGCTCCTCTTACTCCTGCTCCTGTGGTAAAGCGTGCTGTAGATAAAGTTACAACTACTCCTGCTCCTGTAGCTGTTGCTCCAACACCTACTCCTACAGCAACGCCTGATACTGGTGATGTAAAGAGTAGTTCTACTGATTCTAATACCGGTCGAAACTGGACTCCATGGATTATCCTTGGCGTACTCCTCGGTGTAGCAATTCTTGCTGCAGCTGGGTACTTCTACTGGTTCGGTGGTGAAGCTGGTGAAGCTGCTCTTGCATCTTCAGCTGCTGCCAAAGATCGAGCAGAAACAGCCGCGCCTATCACTCCTGAAAAGGATGTGAAGCCTGCCGCTCCGAAGAAAGACCCAAAGTCTAAATCGAACGACAAACGCTGGTAGTCTACTGACTATAAAAAAAGAATCCCTGGTCTCGGTCGGGGATTCTTTTATTTGCGTAAGAATCTGGTATGGTCACTGTATGAGCGAAGGTATGAATATTCGGTATCAAATTGACATTGCTGCGTGGATTTTGCCTGACAAAAGGTCTGTGAATACTGGGATGGTAGCACTGCTTGGTAAGATTGCAGAGGACTATCCGCAAATCATTTTCTTTTTTGTCGGCAACGATGACGACTTCCGGTTGCTTTGTGAGTACATTGCAACTTTGCCCGATTTACTGAAAAGAATAATTGGTGATACAAATCAAATCGTTCGGATTCGCTCTTGGGCTGAATTTCCGAATAGTTCACTAGTTTCCCACGAGAAGATTATTACGACGAAGCAAAGTGGTCCGATCGATCCGGAAGTATTTCCGATCGGCGTGAACGGAGCATTGTATATCGTCAATGAGGACTCGGAAAACGGCTGGGTTGCAGCTGCATCTGAACTTGGCTTAGTCGGTACTGCCACGTCTGAATCTCAGGTCAGAGCATGCTGCTCAGTGATTCCAGTAGGAAAATTCAGAGGTTAAATTGAGCGTATTTCCCGTACCTCACATTCAAAAGGCGAAGAACATCAATTGTTCTTCGCCTATTTTAAAACTTGTTGAGGAAATCTCCGTCTAAACTTTGACGAACCGTAAATTCCATAAGCTCAGCTGCAGACTTAGCAAGGTCGCCTACCTCGTCCTTACGCTTCATTGCTTTCATAATATCGTCTTTTTCTCGTTGACTACGTAATCCACTGATCACATTTGTAATACCACGAATATCTCGGCGGATACTAAACGCGAAGTATGTCACAAAAAGGGCGGAAATAAGAATTCCGATGCCAAATATTATATAAATTGAATCGGTGAGAAAGCCTTCTTTTGCTAAGGTTTGGTCGGCTGTCATGTCTACTCCGAGAATAGCAACCGCCTTTCCAGAGGCATCACGTACAGGTGCGTAGCCACTTAGGAACGTTCCCCAGTTATCAGTGTAGAGAGCGCTGGCAGATGCTGGTCCATTCAATCCTGCAGTTATCTCCTTAAAGTCTTGTTCAGCAGTGCTCGGGTTGTTTGATTGGTATGCATCGCCGATTTTTGCAGCATCTTGCTGAATACCATAGGTATCATCAACTACAAAAGCGAGTTTGTTTGTTGATGTCAGCTTCATAATATACGAGTAAATTACACTCTTATTGTCTTTGCGCATTAAAAGTAACTTGTCGCGAATCCCAATAAACTCGGGGGTATTTTCGTCACCAGGCTTTAAATTTGCAACTACTGTGCCATCAATTTGACTCGCAGATACAGAAGCAAGTGACTGCATCTGCTCACGCAGATTTTGCAGAATTGTATCATTAGCAGCTCGAACAGTGAGTACGAAACTGGCGGCAGAGATGATCGAAACAAGGAGAACGAAACTTATAATCAGTTTGCTGGCAAGGCTGTTGAAGATGCGCACAGTGAGAGATTATGTATGTGTATATATGGTACGGTCTTGCGTACCTATATGTAAAGGAAGTACTTGTTCAATAGATTGAATCTCTCTAAAGTATGAGGAGATACACGTAATTATTTTTTATGAATTATGCTGATGCTTTAGCTGAAATGTTGCATGATGGGACCGATAGTCTCTGGCGCACTGTTTCTTCAACACCTGATGAAAAACTGCAGTGGCACCCAGGGCCAGATACTCGAACAGCGCGTGAATTGTTAGAGGAACTTGTTATGACAACTGGGTATAGTCGTCAATTGTTGGAACTACAAAAAGATCCAGGAATGGCGGGTGCTGCTGATGACTCTGATAAGACAATTGAAGAGCTAGAGAAATTGCATCGCGAAAGTATTGAGAAGTATATTGATGCTGTTAAAGCATTTCCAGAAGATAAATTGCACGAAAAGATTACGCTTCCTTGGGGTGAAATGACCTTTTTGCAAGTAATTTACTATCCATATTGGAACCTAGTATATCACTGGGGTCAGATCAGTTTTATTCAGACCATGTACGGCGACAAGCAAATGTACTAAACAAAAAATAGGCTCGTAAGGAGCCTATTTTCTTTTTCTGTACTTTGGAGCCACTAGGCGGAGTCGAACCGCCGACCTTTACTTTACGAAAGTACTGCTCTACCAGCTGAGCTATAGTGGCGAGTGAGGAGCAAAAGGAATGTTTACATTCCTTTTTGATCCGAGCGAGACACTAATATTGCGTAGCAATATTGTGGCGCATGTTTTACCCGTCACCCTAGTTTAGCCAGAAAGAGAACGATATTCAATCTGTATCTGATACTATTACAATATGAGAAAGATGTTTTTGTTTCCTATTTTCCTACTCGGTTTTATCATTGCTATGCCTGTGGCTCAAGCGCATGTTCTTAAAACAGATGGAACTATTAGTGTTGTGCTCCATGTAGACCCAAATGATGATCCCGTACCTGGTGAAAACGCGAATCTGTACTTTTCAATAAAAGATACAACTGGCAAGTTTACGTTGAAAGAATGTAATTGCACAGTTGTAATAAGTGAATCTGGAAAAGTTGTATTTTCATCACCTGTAACAAATACAGGCGGATCTGCATCATTGGTGTACTCTTTTCCAAAGCGAGATGTGTACACAATTCAGTTAACTGGATTCCCGCTCAATACAAATCAATTTGATCCATTTACCGTTTCCTATATATTCCGAGTTGAAAAGGAGTTGCCTGTGCAGTCGTCACATGCAGATACCTTCATCTATTATATTTTGATCGGAGGAGGGTTGAGCGGTATAATTGGTTGGATTCTGTATCGAACCTATCGTCAGAAAAAGAGATTGTAATATCCGTAACGGAATGTATGAAAAATACACTCAAAACAGTACTCACGATTGTCGCCATATTTTTTGTTGGCATTCATACTGTCTCAGCGCATGCAATTGTAGAGCCAAAACAGGTTAATGTTGCTGAGCTTAGATCTTTCAGTTTAGGGATTCCAAATGAAGGTACAACCGCAACTACTGGTGTGCGATTATTAATTCCAACAGGATTAACAGAGGTTATTCCGAATGTTAAGGCAGGATGGACAGTATCTACTAAAACAACAGGTTCAGGTGATTCAGCAGTGGTAACTGAAATTGATTGGTCTGCCGGTTCAATTCCAGTAGGAGAACGAGATGATTTCATCTTTAGTGCACAGGCTCCAGCAAGTGCAACCACCTTGGTTTGGAAAGCATACCAAACGTATGCAGATGGTACTGTTACGGCATGGGATCAGGCAGCCGATGCTACTCCTGCACCTGGAAAAACTGAAATTTCGCCATACTCAGAAACCACTGTCATTAATGATCTAGCTGCAACTCCAACACCAACTCCCACCCCAGCTTCGACCACTTCAAATACTGACAAAACTCTTGCAGTAATGAGTGCTGCAGCACTTGGGTTGGCAGCAGTGGCAATTGCAGCTTCGTTCCGCCGGCGTTAAATAATTATCAACACTATGTCTACACGATACCGAGAATTATTAACTACTCTCCTTGCGTACAAAAGTATCTCAACTGATGCTGAATTTGCGGATCAAATTACGGCTACGGCTGAGCACTTGAAGAACGTATTTGCTGAGCAAGGGTTTACCGCTCAGATTGTACAAGGGTACGGAAATCCACTGGTTGTTGCGCGATTTACAGTGGATCCAGCACTTGAGACTTGTTTGGTTTATGGTCACTACGACGTGCAACCAGCCAAGTTTGAAGATGGGTGGAATTCGGAGCCATTTGAACTGCATGAGCAAGGAGGTCGGCTATTTGGTCGTGGAGTTGTGGATAATAAGGGTCAGTTTTTAATGCACGTTGCCACAGTATTTGATCTTATTGCAGAGAAAAAATTGCGATACAATGTAGTGTTTTTGATTGAGGGTGATGAGGAAACTGGGTCTGGTGATGTTGGAAAATTCCTACGTGAAAACAAAGATTTATTGAAAGCAGATTTCGCTTTGATTTCAGATGGTGAGTATGCACCAGGTGAGCCAACAGTAGAAATTGGTTTTCGTGGAACTGGAAATGCTGAATTACATATAAAAACTGGTGAGACCGATTTACACTCAGGATTGTTTGGTGGGACTGTTCCCAATGCTGCACTCGAGTTAAGTAGAATTATTGCATCACTGACTGATGAGCAAAATAAAGTGCTCGTGCCTGGGTATTACGATGGTGCAGAGATTACTGATGCTGGTCGCGCACATACTGAAGCACTGCCGTTTTCTGAAAAGCAGTATATGGAGCTTGCAGGTGTGCAAACGTTGTTTGCCGAGTCGGGTGAGAATATGTATGCACAGCTCGGGTTGCGGCCATGTTTAGAGGTTTCGGGAATTGCCACTGGGTATTCCGGAGTTGGATTCCGTAATAGTGTGCCAGCTGAGGCAATGGCAAAAATTAATTTGCGTTTTGGCCCAGATCAGAATCCTGATAGGGTTATTGAGTCACTCCGTATGTATATCGCCAGTATTGTCCCTGAATATGTTACGTGGGAGTTTACGCCAGTGCAGGCAAGTAAGGGAGTTCTGATGGCGACTGAAGAGCCTGCTGTACAGCGTGCGGTAGATGTTTTGGCGCATGTTCATGGTAAAACTGTGCTGTATAAGTACTGTGGTGCAACTATCCCGATTGTAACTGATTTCAAAGATGTGCTTGGATTGGTTCCTGTGACAATTCCGCTCTGTAATGATGATTGCCGGATGCACGCTGCTAATGAGAATTTATCTCTCGACTATTTAGAAAAGGGGCTGGCGTTTAGTCGCGAGTTTTTGGGGAGGTAGCGAGACGGCGCTCACTTTCTAAACCTTTCGCTTCGTATCGAAGCGGTTTAGAAGCGTTGCGCTAACTCTGCTCTCGCTACGCTCAAAAGGTATAGGCAGAGTCGAACTCGGCGTTTTCTCATCCCACCATCCGAACATACAAAAAGAAGTAACGTCGTTACTTCTTTTTGTATGGTGCGGGTAGC
>CAILIB010000010.1 GCA_903834195.1 uncultured Candidatus Berkelbacteria bacterium
CATCGAGGTGCCAAACCTGGTCGTCGATGTGAACTCTTGGACCAGATCAGCCTGTTATCCCCGGGGTAGCTTTTATCCGTTGATCGATTGGACTCTCACAAGAACCAATCGGTTCACTAGAACCTACTTTCGTATCTGCTCGGGTTGTAGCCCTTACAGTCAAGCTGACTTGTGCTCTTACACGTCGAGGCCAGATTTCCATCCTGGCTAAGTCAACCTTTGTACGCCTCCGTTACAATTTAGGAGGCAACCGCCCCAGTTAAACTACCCATCAAACACTGTCCTTCGTTCATTAATGAAGTGAGTATCAGCCGCAAACAAGAGAGGTATTTCAATTGTCGCCTCCACACCACCCGAAAGTGATGTATCAAAGGCTCCCTCTTATGCTACGCATGTGTGTAGATGATACAATGTCAGACTATAGTAAAGCTCCACGGGGTCTTTCCGTCTTTCTGTGGGTAAACGGCATCTTGACCGCTATTGGAATTTCACCGAGGTCCTCGTTGAGACAGTATTCAAAACCGTTATGCCATTCGTGCGGGTCGGAACTTACCCGACAAGGAATTTCGCTACCATAGGACGGTTATAGTTACCGCCGCCATTCACTGGGGCTTAAAATCAAACCTTGATGTTATCTCAGCTCTCCTCTTGACCTTCCAGCATTGGGCAGGCATCACCCCCTATACATCCTCTTACGAGTTCGCAGGGAGCTAAGTTTTTGCTAAACAGTCGTTTGAATGCTTTTACTGTGGGTCGTCTTACGACGACCAGTCCTTATCCCTAAGTTACGGACGTTGTTTTGCCGAGTTCCTTAACGAGGATTCTCTCGATCACCTGAGTCTACTCGACTCACCCACCTGCGTCGGTTTGCGGTACGGATTTCATACACTAGAGTCGGCTCCTTTTCTAGCCACCCTCTCCCCCACAACGAACATGTCCATAGCACGTTGTAAGCTTGAGAATGTGTCAGAACCGGTATATGTATAAAAGTTCAGGAATATTAACCTGATGTCCATCGACTTCACCATTCGGCTACGCCTTAGGACCGACTAACCCAGGGACGATTAGCGTTGCCCTGGAAACCTTGGGTATGCGGTGGGCAGGTTTTTCACCTGCCAAATTCGTTACTCATGCCAACATTCTCACTTCTACGCGCTCCATATCGGTTTCCACCTTTACTTCGCTGCACGTAGAACGCTCCTCTACCGCATGTCCATAAAATGGACATGCCCGCGTCTTCGGTACTATGCTTAGCCCCGTTATATTTTCGGCGCATATCTTCTTAAATAGATCAGTGAGCTATTACGCACTCTTTAACTGATGGCTGCTTCTAAGCCAACAGACTGACTGTCTTGGAAAATACACATCCTTTCCCACTTAGCATAAATTTAGGGACCTTAGACGGCGATCTGGGCTGTTTCCCTTTTGAGCATGGAGCTTAGCCCCCATGTTCTGACTCTGTAACTTATGACTGGACAGAATTCGGAGTTTGGTTGGACGCGAGACCTTGCGGCCCCACAATCCATTCAGTATCTCTACCTCTGCCAGGAACATTACAGGCTATACCTAAATATATTTCGAGGAGAACCAGCTATCTCCCGGTTCGATTGGTATTTTACCCCTTACCACAAGTCATCCCGCAGCTTTACAACGCTGCCGAGTTCGGTCCTCCCACTACTTTTACATAGTGTTCAACCTGCTCATGGTAAGCTCACCGGGTTTCGGGTCTAGTGAGATGGACTACAACGCCCTATTCGGACTCGCTTTCGCTCCGGCTCCAGGTTAAACCCCTTAGCCTTGCCCATCCCAGCAAACTCGTTGGCGCATTTTGCAAAAGGCACGCCGTCACCCGCTTGCGCAGGCTCCGACCTCTTGGAAGCAATCATGGTTTCAGTTCTATTTCACT
This sequence comes from uncultured Candidatus Berkelbacteria bacterium, assembly GCA_903834195.1. GTDB lineage: Bacteria > Patescibacteriota > UBA1384 > CAILIB01 > CAILIB01 > CAILIB01. The sequence continues at coordinate 1,907 of CAILIB010000010.1, forward strand.
CCCCTCACCGGGGTTCTTTTCACCTTTCCCTCACGGTACTTGTTCACTATCGATCTTGCAATGTACTTAGCCTTAGAGAGTGATCTCCCTAGATTCCCACCAGATTTCACGTGTCTGATGGTACTCAGGTACCGCATCAAGCAGACTTTCACATTTCGCGCACCGGGCTTTCACCGTCTGCGGCCAGCTTTTCCAAACTGTTACACTATATGAAAATTTGATAACTGCTCGTGATATCACCATGCGGCCCTACAACCCCGTTATCTAAAAGATACGGTTTGGGCTGATCCGCGTTCGCTCGCCACTACTAACGGAGTCTCGTTGATTTCCTTTCTTCCTGGTACTTAGATGTTTCAGTTCCCAGGCTTTCCATCACTACGGATTTGCACCGTAATGTAACCACCTAAAGTGGCTGGGTTACCCCATTCGGAGATTCCCGGATCAAAGCTCTATTGTCAGCTCCCCGGGACTTATCGCAGACTTATACGTCCTTCATCGGCATTGCAAGTCAAGGCATCCACCATGTGCTCGTAACGTACCCTTCATCCAAAATGATAATGAGTAACTTCTAGAAACTTGTTTCGCGGCGCGAATTCGCCACTAGACAAGTATTTACACAACATAATTCGGCATTATGTTGCATTCCAAATAATACGATCACAAATTGCGTATGTGCTTCCACACATACATAAATTGCCAGTTTCTGTACTTGCGTACAAAAACAATTTTTTTGTCATTAACCTTTTTACAGGTTAGATGACCGTTTACCTTCTAACTCAAATTGTCAGGGTTCTATTACTCCCCAGACATAATCTGGACAATACGCTCTTTCCTAGCTTTCTTTGCCACTGCCTTTCTTCGTCATATTCTCACTCCTCGCTCACCGTACTAATTTGTACGCCTCGCTCCGGTGCTTGAATCTTTCTTGAAATCCACTGACACAGAAACCTAGTAACTACCTCGCTTTATTCAAGCGCGACAGTGTTTAAAAAAGAGCACATCAGTTCAAATGGGAGTGATACTGAAGCGCTCAGCCAGTTATGATCGGTCTACTTTTGGACCGAGAGCATTCCTCGACTTGTGCCTCAGTACAATACCAACCGTCTAACCTATTGTCAAGGGTTTTGAAAGAGACGTATTATAAACATACAAAAGTATTCACAAGGAAGGGTAAAACACGTGCAGGATATCCGTCGAAGAGTGGTCCGTAAACCTGTTACAACCGAAGAAGTAGTAGCTCAAGAACCTACTACTATTTTAGATGCCGAACCCCCAAAAGACTTCGCAGCAGACTTTAATCCGAAAACATTGTGGGGGAAATTAGGTCCAGGACTTATTACTGGAGCTGCCGATGACGATCCATCCGGCATTGGAACCTACTCAGTGGCAGGGGCCCAATTTGGCTATGCCACGCTCTGGCTTTCACTTATTGCCTATCCATGCGCAGTAGCTGTACAAGAAGTTTCGGCACGAATTGGTATCATGACAGGCCATGGACTTGCTGCGATTATCAAAAAACACTACGGCAAAGGTATTTTGGCCGTCTTAACCCTTCTCCTCTTTGGTGCCAACACAATTAATGTTGGTGCCGACTTGCAAGCGATGAGCAGCACAGTAACAATGCTCAATCCAAGCCTCCCCTATACAGCGGTTGCAGTTGGGTTCGCCATACTAACCCTCATATTACTTATTGCTCTGCCATACCGGATTTACTGTCGCTTCCTCAAATACACTACCATCACCTTATTTGCCTACGTTTTAGTAGCTTTTGCTGCCCATGCTGATTGGGGTTCAGCCATCCGCAATTTAATAGTTCCAACGATTTCGTCTGATCCAATCTATATAATGGCGCTTGTTGGTATTCTGGGAACCACAATTTCCCCATACATGTTCTTCTGGCAGGCTAATGAAGAGGTAGAGGAAGAAATATCAAAAGGATATATCCGCAAAGACGGCCCTGAGACTCTGCACCATACCCTATTAAAGGTTGGTCCAAAGCTGCTCAGAGATATGCGCATCGATGTTGGAGTAGGCATGCTCTATTCCCAGGTCATTATGTTCTTCATTATTGCTGCTGCCGGCTCTACACTGTACACCTCTGGAATTAGCTCTTCTGTTGCAAATCTGACCTTGCCACAGCTTGCAAGCGTTTTGCAGCCTCTCGTAGGAGATACTGCATACCTGTTATTCAGCTTAGGAATTATTGGTACAGGAATGCTGGCAATTCCGGTTTTAGCTGGAAGTGCTTCCTATGCTGTGTCTGAGTTATTCGGCTGGCAAGAAGGCTTAAATAAAAAGTTCCACGAAGCCAAGGGCTTTTATGTGGTTATCATTCTTTCAACTGTTATTGGACTATTCCTGAATGATCTTGGAGTTTCACCTGTTAGTGCCCTGTTTTACACTGCAATTTTGAACGGCCTGGTTGCTGTTCCTATGATCTACATGATCTGGAGGATTGGTAATAATAAAAAAATCCTCGGTGAAAATACGAATGGACTTCTCTCAAATATCGTAATCGTATTTACCCTGTTGCTTATGACCGGAGCTGCTGTGGCAATGTTTGCTTTAATGTAGGTATTGACAAGTAAAAATGAGAAGGGTAGTCTCCAGGATGTACTCAAAGAAAGAGAACCTCCTAGGGCGCGCGCGCCCATCCTCAAAGGCCAGTACAGGGTATCCCCTGGCTGGCCTGCTTTTTTGTAGTTTTACCCTGGAAATGTGTGATATGATATGAATATGTTCGACATCTTCATCAGAAGCTTCATGGCCCTCCTTTCGATTGGCGGTCTTTGCATTGCATCACTCTGGATTCTCCCCCAGGCACACAAGTTTAAACCTGAAGCCTGTGACGAAGTGAGCGAAAGCAAATACTCCCGCTTTTTGCGCATCCCCTACGCCTACATGGGCGCCGTATACTACTTTATTACCTTACTTGCTGCCATTACCACCTGGCAGATCCCTGTACTGACCAGTTTTATTTTGGCAATTATCGCAGTTTTCTTCTCGATTTATCTCTTTGTTCTCTTGGTTACTAAACTACAATCGCGCTGCATGCCCTGTTACGCAGCCTACGTACTTAACCTCCTACTCTGTATGAGCTGGTTAATTATCCTTGCCAACCTGTAGATCAGGTTAGATTTGAGCTAAGTGTACGGCCAAGTAGAGCACAAGTGCTCCAAGCACTGTTAAAACACTGGTTGAGAGCTTTGGATGACCATGGTGACTCTCTGGCAACAGATCACTGGCGCCAATATAGAGGAAAAAGCCACAGAACACCGCTAGAACGAGCCCAAGCGTACTACCGGACAGCGTAAAGAAATAGGTGGAGAGGACGCCTATAAGAGGCGCTACAGCATCAGCCAAGAGCCAGCGGAACGCCAATTTGGTAGATCCGTTGTTTTTTAGGGTCAAAGCCACAGTGTTGATCCCATCAGAGAAGTCGTGGACCAGCACAGCTATTGCCACAATCGATCCTACCGTGGGATTAACTTGGAAACCTATTCCTATAGCCACCCCATCGAGAAAACTGTGTACAGATAGGCTACCAGCGCCAATTTGACGTCTTCCATGGCTCGGATTCACACAATGTTCGTCTTCTGTGACTGTATGAGGATGAATCAAGAGCCACTGGTTCATAATCATGAAAGCCAAGAATCCGACTGCCACAACTGTTGTAATGGTTGTAATCGAGTGATTTTCACTTGCCAAAGTAATTGCCTCAGGCATCAGATCAAAAAAAGCTACCCCGATAACTGCCCCGGCGCTAAATGCCAGGATACGATGAAGTTTACTTCGTCTTTTGAGGGCAAAGAGCCCGCCGAATAGTGTTGAGAAAAATGCTGCAAGACCGAGGAGTAGGGCCATATTATGAGAGTGAACAGGCAGTACAAAGCCCGCTAAAAGTTAGTGAGTGAGTTTTTATGGTGTAGCCGTACTGTTGTGCTGTCCGGTTTTGCCAGGTTTGGAGGGTAGATTCAACCTCGTCTAGTCCTATACAGGTTACCAGATTACACTTGATACAGCGAAAGTGATGATGTGAAGAAGAGAGTTCGTAGCGCTTTAACCCCTCACCAAGGTCGATTTCCTGAATAATTCCCTGTTTTTCAAGGAAAGTAAGCTCTCGATATATTGTGGTTTTATTAGCCTCAAGCCGTAGTTTACGTAGTTTTTGTATAAGTTCTGGAGCACTTTGTGGTGTTGTACAGTCGGCAAAAAGCGCAACAAGTGCACAGCGAATACTCGTTAAACGAGCTTTTTTCGTTTTGAGAAAATCGAGGATTTGAGTGGTCTGCATGCATTTACTATACGCAACTTGGTTGCATCTAGCAAATACAACCTTCCTATATATAGCACACATGTATATAGCACACATGTTACTGAAGTCTTATTGGTATTACCGGCTAGCATATTGACAATTTTCGTGTGGTATGCTATTATTGCGCATCGTCATCACGGTAGGTATACAGAAAGCAATCGCTAACTGCACCAACCGGAAGACCAGCCATCGAACGCCAAAACTCAAAGTTGCGGCTGCCGCGACATTTGACAATACGGACACGCAAAATGAAAATCACACATTCTTCTTTCGCACTCGCGGCAGCTGCCGCCATGTTTTTCGTTGCTGGATGCTCCAGCCCTCAACAACCTGTCGTTGAAAAGTCCCAAAAGGACGACATCATCACAGCTCCAGTTGACCCGGCAGCCGCACCCACAACAACGAGCACGACGACTACCCCACCAACAACGGCTCCGGCAACAACCGGAACGCCCGCGGCCACGGTAAAGCCTCCGACAACAACGTCGCCGGCAGCACCAGCAGCAACGGCACCGAAGTTCACGGGACGCGAGTACTCACTTCTCGTCGACTTCTCCTTGAGTGGATGGAAGGACCTGCAAGAGGCATCTAAGGTACCGGGCAAAAACCCGATCCAGATCTGCGCCTTGAATTTATTCTCCGGTTTGTTCCGGAAGAATACGTTGATTGAAGCCACCAGCTTCGTCAACATCGTCCAACCACTCATCAAACCGACCGTCTTCGAAACGGACGACCAGATCATCTCCATCGCAAAAGGGGTTGTATCAAGTAGTCCTTCTCAAGACCACGGCACGTTTGCACTCCCGATCGTTAACCACATGATCGAACACTGCCAGGCAGAACCGAATAGGCTTTTCACCTTCCTCGTCTATACAGACGGGCGATGGGACGACTATGAGGACACTTCTGACCCACGCATTGCAAAGAACCCAACGGCCCTCAAAACGGTTCTTGGTCGACACAGTGCAGTCGATAATGCCATCCTAACTCTCTCTACACTCCCCAATTTTGGTGGATTAGTAGTCGCCGGAATCACTTCCGATGGCCACTGGAGAAAGATCACCGATGACATGATCAAGCCCCTCGGATTTAAAGCGACCACGTTAGGGTCGCTTGATGCGATCCGTGGAAGCCTCGACTACAGGCACAATGTCCTGAAGGAAAAAGACCTTAAATGAGTAACGAAGAATTAATCGCCACTGAAACTACCCTCCCGGGCCCAAACCCCTTGGAGGGGGTTAACATCTACCCAGTTCCCACCAATTTGCCCTGCGCGCCGATTACCGACGATCAGGCAAATCGAGGGCTACAAAACATCGAACTTCAGGAAAAAACAAACCCTGCAGAGTCGCTCCGTTTTGCCCTTGCTCGAACTGTGCTTGAAGCGGCAAAAACGGCTGGAGACACTCTTCGCACGGATATTACAACCGCGCGAAACGGTCTCTTCCAGCTTGTTCAGAGCAATCGCAAAAAAGCACAAGATGAGACTACAAAACTAGAAAGGGTGAAGGGTGAAAAAAGCACACTCCAAGAATCTCTAACGAACGCCGTCAGGGAATTAGGCGAGGCAGCGAAAAACGCTGGACTCACCGTTCCGACAAAGTTCATTGGAGACAATGAGGGGTTACGCGCCTACCTTTTCAACTCATCAGGACTGACTGATCCGTTCCTACGGGCAATCAGGGAAGAGACAGCAGATGCAGCAAATGCTAATCCTGCTACAACCTCTTCGGATCCAGAATCACCCTCAAAGGTGACTACCGATCCCCAAGCTCCAGTTGAAGATCCAAATAAGATCGTCATTGATTTGGATGAATCAAGAAAACGAAGTTTAAAAGACAGAGTTCTCGGTTCTCCAGTCAAGGACGAACCGTACGAAGATGAGCCCTCCTCTAAAAAGAAGGGCCTCCTCAGCGTACGAGACGTAGTCATGTTCGCAATCTTCGCGATAGCGTTTACGTACGCCTTCCAGAACACCCAGGACTACTCACAAATGTCCCTCGGTGGAAAGATCGGCATGCTACTCGGTATCTGGGGCTTTGGAACAATGATCTACACCGGTGTTGGAACAGTAACAAAATTCAACGGTCGTGCATGGGGCAAACTCATCTACGGCCAGAGGAATGTTGCTGACACATCGTCAAAGCTTGGTCAGATTGGCATTGCCATCATCGTGAGCATCATCGTATGCATCATGGCGATTGGTGATGCGCTATTCGTGCAACACGGGTTTATGGCTGATAGGATTCTCCTATCAGAACAACACGTGTCTCGCGGACTGCCACCAATTCCGATCGACTACTGGCAATACCTTGCCTACGCACTCATGACGACAACTCCGGTTTTCATCATTGAGTGGGTATCCGGACTCATGACTGAGTCAAGCCTCGCTGAAGAAAAGCTTCTGGAAGCAGAAGCAATTCTCATGAGTAAGGCTGCTGCCGAACAGGAAACAGAAGCACGACGAGTTGCCGAAGCCCAAAGGCAGAAAGTAACAGATCAAGCTGCTGCACGACAAAAAGCCGCCGACGACAAGTTGGCTGCTGCTCAAGCAAAGCGCGAAGCTGATACAACCACGCTGGTTCGGCAATTACGAACGCCGCTTGCGGCACAAGTATTCGCCAAGAACACTGTCGCCGGTGAAATCAAGGAGCAAATTGCCACAAAGACAGCTGAGATCGCCACTCTCGAGCAGGTGATCAGCTCTCTCAACGGCATTCCACCGCTTGACCAGCAAGGTCAAGTCCGATTAATGGTCGGACACCGAAACGCAGCTCTGCTGCATGACTACTATCAAAGAGTCATGCAAGACTCAACATTAGACGGAAGTGGAGTAAAAGCTCCAACTCTTCAAACTGTGGACGAAGTCCTCAGAGAAGAACCGCCATCCCCTGTCATTGAAATCGACGAAACAGACTTGGACATCCCGGCTTTTCTCCGTGAGCAAGTTAGTCGAACAAAGACACCGCCGACGAACTAAACGTCGGCACAACTCATTGACTCTCCGGTCTGACCACACATGTGGCAGGCCGGAATTTTTTTACCCGGATTTTCCGGGTTTTTTGTTACCCAAAAATTAATCCTGATGAAAACTCAAGGAAAGCGAATTCATACAGTACCGCAACCCAGTAGGCTCTGGCCCATCCTCAAACACATGTCCCAAATGAGAGCCGCAATTAGCACACACAACCTCATCCCGAACCATACCATGCGTGGTATCACCTTCTAATGCCACTGCATCTTCGGAAATAGGCTGGAAAAAGCTTGGCCACCCAGTTCCTGAATCGAATTTTGCCTCAGACCTGAATAACTCCTCGCCACAGGCGCCACATTCGAATACGCCATCCTCGTGCAAATCCCAATACTCATTATCAAACGGCGGCTCTGTCCCCTTTTGACGCAGCACACGGTACTGCTCTGGATCTAGCGCGGCCCGCCATTCGGCATCTGATCGTTCAAATGGATATTCCATACAGTGAGTTTAGCGACTAAGTACCTGCACTGTACCACGCTCAACTGAGTGGTGTCACCACCTGGCGGAAGAACCATGCCTTTGTCACTTCTGCGAGTGCCAAATAGACTACAACGATAATTGAAATTGCGATTAAAATTGGGGTCGCAAGCGGGGCAAACGATAAAAATCGGCCAATACTTGAGAGGGCAACGGCCCAACCAACTACCACCGCGGTAACTGTACTAAATACCACCAACCAGTGCGGATGACTCTTGAAGAACGGCACGGCCCTTGTCCGAATTACGTACACAACAAATATTTGAGTTGCCAGCGATTCGAGAAACCACCCAGTTTGGAATCCACTTGCACTGAGGTGAAATACCAAAAGCAGGGCACCAAAGGTGAGAAAATCGAACATCGAACTTAAAGGACCAAACACGTACATGAACTTGCGCAAAGCCGTAATATCCAATGTGCGTGGACTCTTTAAATCACCTTCATCCACTGTGTCAAACGGAATACTCATCTGAGAGGTATCGTAAACCAGGTTGTTGAAGAGAATCTGAGTTGGCAACATCGGCAAAAATGGCAGCACAACCGAAGCTGCAGCCATCGAAAACACATTGCCAAAATTTGAACTGAGCACCATCATGAGATACTTTACTGTATTCACAAAGGTGCGCCGGCCTTCTAATACACCTTCGACCAAATCTTCCAAACTTTTATGCATCAAAATGAGATCGGCCGATTCCTTGGCAATATCGGTGGCATTATTAACTGAAATCCCCACGTCTGCGGCGCGCAGCGAGGGAGCATCGTTAATTCCATCACCCATATAGCCAACCACATGCCCTGCAGCTTGCAAGCTCTTAATGACGCGCATTTTCTGCTCTGGGTTTACCCGTGAAAAAATCGTCGTAGCATCTACACGTGCGACCAACTGTTCGTCTGAGAGCCGCTCAATCTGGTCACCGCGCAAGGTGCCAGTAACAAGAAGACCAATTTCATGCGCAACCCGAGCAGTTACTAGGTCGTTATCGCCAGTAATAATTTTAATTTTAATGCCATGATCATGCATGTGAGACAAGGTTTGGCGTACGCTCGATTTTGGCGGATCAAGAAAACCAACAAATCCAATAAATGTCAGCTCTTTTTCATCTCGCGCTGTGAACTTTTTCCCCTTCACTTTTTTCATACCAATGGCGAGCACGCGAAAACCATCTTTACTGAGACGCTCGTAGGTAGCCTGAGCTTCTTGCAATGTATGATCTGGTGCGGCACAACTTGAACACACCTTGAAAATTTCCTCTGGCGCCCCTTTTGCCACCAAAATTGCCTTACCATTTTGCTCGACAACTACGGACTCACGCCGACGCAGAAAATCAAACGGCACCTCATCCAACTTGCGAATTCCCTTAATTGAAATATGGCGAAACGCCCGCACTGCATCGTCGAGCGGGTTACTAAATGCACCACTAAATGAGCTGTTGTAGTACGCGTAACGCAGCACTTCATCATCATCCCGACCCTGCGAATCGACATATTTAACCAGAGCAATGTGGTCTTCAGTAAGTGTACCGGTTTTATCGGTACAGAGAATATCCATGCTACCGAAGTTTTGAATCGCCGACAGACGTTTTACTATTACACCGCGATGACCCATGGCAAGTGAGCCCTTGGTCAGGTTGAGCGTAATGATAAGCGGGAGAAGTTCAGGTGTAATTCCCACCGCGAGCGCTACCGAGAACAGAAGTGACTCGAGGATATTCCCCTTTAGAAGTGCATTTACCACAAACACAAAAACAGTTAATACAATTGTCACTTTCAGCACTAATCGGCTAAAGGCGGCAATTTCTCGATCAAATTGAGTTTCGGGATTGGCTGTACTTACCGCTCGAACAATATCGCTGTACTTGGTTTTTGCACCGGTTTCGGTAACTTCGGCGGTAACCTGGCCACTTGCAATACTACTTCCCATATAGAGCGGCATCCGCAAATCTTTGGCGACAGGATACGATTCACCGGTAAGCGAGGATTCGTTTGTGAAACAATGGGCAGCTTCGAGGACTTTTGCATCGGCAGGAACAATATCTCCAGCAGAAAGGCTGAGAATATCCCCTGGAACTACTTCAGAAACCCTGATTTCTTCAGTTTTCCCATCGCGAATAACTGTCGTGGTTACACGCACCCGGCTTTTCAATGTTTCAGCCGCTTTATCAGCTTTAAACGTGTTAAAGAAGTCGAGTAGAGAGCTTAGTAATACAATTGTAATGATAATGATCGGACCTGTGTGATCACCTAGGAAAAATGAAATAACCGCACATGCGATCAGAATGATGACGAGTGGATTCCAGAAGGTTTTCAAAAAAATGAAAAGTGGACCACCTTTTTTAGTGGTCAAGATTGTGTTCATGCCGTAACGCTTTTGTCGCGCTAGGACTTCTTGGTGTGTAAGTCCGGTAAACATCCCCTCCTTATGGTTTGTACTTATTATACGTCAGTTTTGGGGATAAAAAGAGGGAGTGCCGTGAACAGGAACTCCCAACGTCGAATTTATGCGACACACATTGTAGGCAAAAGTTGGATTGCTCGTACAATTTCACTGAGACAGTCTTGCACGTGACTCTCGTGAAAGTCGCTCTTTGGTAGCTCGACCCAAAACGAGGCTCGGCGAAGGTGATGAGTATTTGTCCAGCAGTGTTTGTCGTCACCACCCTCCTCAGGTATCTGTGTACCAATATGCCTTACTGCATCCACAAGTACAGTGCAAGGAAACGGTCGAGGAATGATCAAGATTGGTTCATTAGTATCGTCATTCACAAACAATACACGAACCATTCCTTCACTATTCTCAACTTTAGCTGGGGCAATTCGATAGTCAGATCGTCTATCGATTCGATATTTCGAGCCTTTCAACTCTACAGTAGCTGTTCGAAAGAATGATATTCTATTCTCTCGATACTTAAGAAAACCTGAAGTGTTCAATTCCATTTGTTCAACTCCTTCCCATATAGGGAACATCCCCTTGTATATACCCGATTTTACCAATATTTACAAGGTTTATACCTGATCAGAGCCATGTTTTTGAAGCTCATACTGAGCTCGGAAAATTCCATCTTCACGTTTAATAAGCTCATCAAATGTGCCACTTTCGGCAATTGTCCCATTGGCAACTACATAAATAACATCGGCATTTCGGAGGGTCGAAAGCCGGTGCGCCACCATAATTACAGTTCGACCCTTCAACTCTTCTTCAATTCCCTTTTGCACAGCCACTTCTGTAGCACTATCAAGTGACGAAGTTGCCTCATCCATAACAATAATGTCGGACTGGGCGTAGACGGCGCGAGCAATTCCAACCCGTTGGCGTTGGCCACCAGATAATTTGTATCCCTTTTCACCAATTTGCGTCTCGATACCTTTTGGTAATTCGGCAATCATTTCTTCAAGTTGCGCCACCCTTATTGCCATTTCCATCCGTTTCGGGTCAGAACCGCGGAATACTTCAATATTTTCACGCAGTGACAAGCTAAACAGTTCAGTTTCTTGCAGCACTGCGCTAATTTTGTGAATTCTGTTTGTACTTCGCACATCTGCCAGTGAAACTCCCCCGATTCGAATAGTACCTTCGGTTGGCGGATACACTGAGAGCAATAACTTTGTCAGGGTAGATTTTCCTTCGCCAGATCGGCCGGCAATACCTACTTTTTGACCACGCGTAATGCTCATTTTAACCTGTTGTAATGCTGGTTCATTGGCGCCCTGGTAGGTGAAGGATACATTGTCGAGCTCTAGTTTTTTCCAATTTTCAGGAATAAGCGCTGAGCCTTCTTGCTGGAGTTTAGTCCAGAAAATCGGCATCATACGGGCAATACCTGCTTTGACATCGGTAAGGTCAGTCATGAGCTCACTGAAGTTACTGGCCGCATCACTCATCTGGTAGTAGTAAATGTAGTACGTAACAAAGAACGGCGCCGCCAAACTCCCCTCAAAAACTTGCCGTGCCACTAATCCGAGAAAAATACTGAGACCAAGCCCTCGGACAACCTGATATACCAAGAACTTTTGGGAACCAAGTGCTGCAGTTTTTTGTGCCCGCTCTTTAGCCAGCTGTTCACTACGGATGACTGACTGTTTAATACCATCTTGTACACCCAGAGCTTTTACCGTAAGCGCGTTACTGGCACTTTCGTAGTAGGTTCCACTGGTTTTCTCACCAGCAGCGTTTTCTAAATTACTGAGATTTTGCAACCGGCGGTTAAAGTACCGTTCGGTGATAAACACGCAGAGCATGTACCCGATGAGTACCATCGAAATGGTCCAATTAACAAAAAATGAAATCGAGAAAATACCTACAAGTGCAACCAGTGTATCCACGCCGTTGCGGTACACCATGCTAATAAGCTGGAGTAAGTCGGTTACGCCAGTAGTAATACGCTGGACGCGTACACCTGAATTTTCTTCCTGATGCCAGGCGTAGGAGAAATTCATCAGGCGCTCAAAACCTTCTACGCGTGCGTCGAAGCCAACTTCAATACGCAAGTTCTTCAGCTTTTGCCGCGACACGTTGCGAATCAGCCCAAGAACTGTGAGCGCCGCACCTAGACCTAGGATATAGAGATAGAATGGCCGTGTGCTTTCGCCCGATGTGTGGGCAAGTAATTTTTGTCCGAGTAACCCAAGTATGTACGGTGCGAGTAACATACCGCCGACAGAAAAAATGCCGAGCACCATCAACCAGATGAACTTTGCCCGTTTGCCTCGCAGGAAATACCAGAGTGCCTGGAACATGTGTGTCCAGGTGAAATTCTGCGTCGCGGTTTCCAGTGCGTCTTTTGGTTCGTGTACCGATTCCAAAGGTGTACCCATGTATGAGTAGTTAAGTCTGGTAAGTTTTATTGATTCAAGAAATTGTACTACAGCTGCCCGATTTGCGCAATGTGTTATGGGTTGTATACGTATGCGGGAGGACGTTCGCTTTCTCCACCTTCCACCGCCTTTGGCGATGTGGAGCGGCGCAGAAACGCTGCACTAACTCTGCTTTCGCTTCGCTCAAATGGTTTGGGCAGAGTCGAACCTGCGGTTTCAAACCTACTAGATCTACAAAGAAAAAAGACAGTCAATGACTGTCTTTTTTCTTTGGTGGACCCTAGCGGGATCGAACCGCTCACCTCCTCGGTGCAAGCGAGGCGCTCTACCAAATGAGCTAAGGGCCCCTATGCAAAAATCGCGGGGCAGATATTTGGTATTCAATTTCGTACCTCAATACGGTACCAGAAACCGCTAACCAGATCAAGCTACAACCCAAGTGCATGTCCGTACCGTAGTACGAAAAACGACCCCATGATCAGAAAGGCTCCAAGTAGTCGCCAAAAGGCGTAGCTACTCCCCGGACCAAGTAATCGTTCAGACCATGCAACGTGCCCGAACGTCTTCACCACCCACATGGTGTACTTCAGACAAATCAAGCCCGCCCCAACCATCAAAATGAGAATGATATAGTACATACGCCTAGTATAGCGATTCCGTGTCCCTTACAATAGAAGCATGGATGGAAATACCCAGCGGTTTGTTGTTTTTGCAGTTGAGATGATTTTGACGTACAGCCTGATTATCTGGATGCGTAACAATCAGCGGGCCGGTCGTGAGCCCTGGTCCTTTATCCTGAAGATTCTGGCCTTTGGTGCTCTGACGGCTATTATTTCAGCCATTGTACAGCTTAAATACTCCTTCCAATTAACTCAAATTACACACAGCTCATATGGATCCTGGCTAGAGGCATTGAATAATCTCTCCTCCAGCATGATCGAGGAGCTGGGCAAGTACATGATTGGTGTGTTTACCTTGTTATCAACCAGGCACACTCACAAGATGAGCGATGTCATTTTATACCTGGTAGTGATCGGGCTCGGATTTTCTCTGGTAGAAGATGCTATTTACCTAACCAACCCACACACAATTCCAGCTCTGCGCCTGATGAGTTTCTACCTTCACTCTGGTACCAGTGCTATTATTGGTTATAGTCTGGGACGATATAAATTTGGTCTAGCCGGGCATAAAGAGCTCTTTGTAGCGGTTTTTAGTGCGATAGGTTTGCACTTCCTGTTTAACACTTCAACCACTCTCAGTGACCCTTCCCTTTCATTTGTTTTCTCCTTTGCTCTCGCACTATTTATTACACTCCAAATTTTCATCCTTTTCCGACGCACGTTACTACAAGAATATGGTCTGGAAATGCGCGCCCAGCGTCTCCATCATATGACTTTGCTTAATACTGGTCATCTAGAATAAAAACGAGTCGGGAACCTATGTCCCCGACTCAGAGCTGTCCTCCTGAAAGTGACGTTGTGCAATTGGTACAATCTTCTTTTTCTTCAACCTACTGCGAAAACCTTCATGAAGCGAGTCAGTAATCCAAACGGTGGTTAAACCGAACTCGGCCGCCCCAAGGATGTCAGTATCGATGCGGTCACCGATAAATGCAGTGTTTTCCTTTGTTGCACCATATGTGAACGCCGCCATCATGCGCTCAAACGCAATCGGTTTCGGCTTCAATTGACCAATATAGACTCGAATAACATGTACTTTCAAATGCCTTCGTGCCAAATGAGTACGATAGATTAACCAAGGTAATGGTAATCCGACATTACTCAATATCACCACTTCCTCAATTCCCCTAATTTTAGCTTCAGCCAAAAAATGCTTAAGTTCCGCAAGTCGTGAGTGAAAATTGGGATGCAGAGAACTTACCTTCTGACCCATCAATGTCCCGTCCCAGTCAAAACCGAGTCGAGTTATACCCTGTGCAATTAATAGGTCTAGGGGGATCGATTCGATTCTTCCACACTCAAAGTGTGGTTTAATGTAACGGATTTCCGCCTTCTTTTTCATTACTCCTCCGTGACCGGACAATAGCACGTCATATACTCTGATTCAATTGCTGGATACACATCGGATGTCGTATACTAATATAAATAGTTACGTATACCATATATGTTCAAACGTACCCACATTCTTCGCATCGTTCTCCCACTTGCAGCTTTTGCCCTCTTCCTTGGCTCAGGTTCACTAGCTCATGCTCAAACTGCTGATGTTTCAGCAACTGGTGATCCTACTCCAACAGCAAGTCCTCTTGCTACTACTGGTGACAACCAAACCCCACTTATTGGTGCAGGCGCGTTATTAATTGTGATTGGCGGAGCATCGCTCTACTTGAGTCACAAACAGCGCCCTACTTCTTAACTGTTCCCGTGCGCCGAATTGACGGCATTTCTCATCGACCAGTTTCAGCCCAACCCCATTCTCTGGAGCCTTTTTCTGTTGCACCAGCGCCTCTCAAAAAAACGCGTGTACGGATTCCAAAACGGGCTTTGCAGATATTTGCTTGGGTAGATATTGTTATCGGTGCTGCAATTATTTCTTTGCCGTATCTGCCGCAAGTTACTGGCCCACAACCGATTGTGTTTCCTGCTGTGGTTCATGCGGCTGCACAAACTCAGCAAGCAGCTTCAAATAGTACTGCTCTAGCGGCTGTACCCACTCCCACGCCGTTAGCGCCAGTTATTCAGCCACAACCAACTGAGAACATGATTGTTATACCGGGGATTGGGGTTGATGCTCAGATTGTTGAAGGGACTACAGATGCGGCGCTAGATAAGGGTATTTGGCATCGTCCTGGTACTGCTACGCCAGATCAGATTGGGAATACGGTTCTTGCCGGGCATCGCTATAAGTTTTTAAAGGGTCCAAAGACGTTCTACTTTTTGGATCGCGTTGCTGTGGGTGATGAGATTTTGGTGTATTGGAATGGTGTTGAGTATCACTACACTGTGGATTCAACGAGTGTGGTGTCGCCGGATGATCAGTTTGTGGAGGCACCGACGACAAATTCCCAGCTTACTGTGTATACGTGTACTCCGCTGTGGACTGAGACGAGTCGGTTGGTTGTGCGGAGTCATTTGGTGGAGAAGCGGGCATACTAGTTTAATCTGTTAGTAGGGCGAAAACGTTCGCTTTCTCCACCTTCCACCACCTTCGGTGATGTGGAGCGGTGCAGAAACACTACACTACCTTCCCTCTTTTCTACGAAAAGTATTGTATTGGGGAAGTGATGGACTCATCGATCGTCAGAGACCACCAACATAAAAAGACAGTCTTTGACTGTCTTTTTATGTTGGTGGGCGATGATGGACTCGAACCATCAACCTCGTCATTATCAGTGAC
>CAILIB010000011.1 GCA_903834195.1 uncultured Candidatus Berkelbacteria bacterium
ACCTGCATCCATGAGGTAGGTAAGTGCTGCTCCGAGCCCGATTACGCCTTCAATATTCGGTGTACCAGCTTCGAATTTCCAGGGTACATCGTTCCACTCGGCGCTTGTACGCGTTACTGTGCGAATCATATCGCCACCTGTCTGATAGGGAGGGAGATTGTTAAGTAGGGGTAGCCTTCCCCATAGAATACCGGTGCCACTTGGGCCGTAAACTTTGTGACCTGAAAAAACGAGAAAATCACAGCCAAGATCCTGTACAGAAATCGGGAAGTGGGGCGCAGCTTGCGAAGCATCGGCAATGAAAATTGCATCACTCCCCTGCTCGACTGCAATTTTTTTCAGCTCGGCAAATGGGGTAATTGTTCCTAACACATTTGAACACAGTGACAGCGAAATAATTCGTGTGTGTTCTGTAAGTGCATTTTTAAAGCTTTCAATGTCTATATTCCCGTTTTCTGTAAGCTCAACAAATGTTATGGTTACACCTTGAATTTGTTGCCATGGCACAAGGTTTGCATGGTGCTCTAGGGCAGAAACTATGATTTCGTCACCTTCCTTAAGTGTTGGCGCAAGGCCATGTGCAAGGAGATTAAGTCCTTCAGTTGCACTACGGGTAAAGATAATTTCTTCAGGTTGATTGGCGCTCATAAAACGGGCTACAGTACTTCGAACCTGTTCGTACTGCTCAGATGCATTCACGCCAAGTGGGTAGAGCGTGCGGTGAATAGTGGCATATTCGGTACGGTAAAAACTATTTACACTCTGAATAACTACTTCAGGTTTCTGGGTAGTGGCGGCGCTATCGAGGTACACCAAGTCGGGGTGTGCGGTAAAAATGGGGAAATCAGCTTTGTACATCGTGAATAAATGCGTCAATGAGGAGCTTTTCAGCCTCTAATTTAGAGATTCCTCGGCTACGGGCGTAGAAAAGGTCTGTGTCCGTTACAGTTCGTATTGTAGCAGCATGGGAGCACTTTACCTCGTTTGCCAGAATTTCTAGTGAGGGAGTGGTCCAGCTTTGCCCTTCTTCACCGAGAAGAAGTGAATGATGATTGAGGAATGATTCTGAATTTTGGGCACCTTCTTCAATTCTGATAACACCGGTATAGCGAGGTTGGCCACCGTTTGTAACGAGTGTTCTAATAAGTGTTTCAGCTTGTGTATGAGGTGCGTGGTGTATCACCTTTGTTTCCAAGATTGGTGCTGTATTATCAGATTTAACCAGACCAGTTACTCGAATTCGGCAATCTGAGTGTCGCAGGTGAAAGGTGTACGTCTGGTTTTTTGTCTCGCCGAGTTCCAGGTGGTAGTGATATTCACCTGCTGGCACCTCAATATCCCCGCTCTGAGATGCGGTGAGAATAATGCGCTGGGTGTGTTCGGCCAGGTGAAGTCGCTTGGATTCCATGTGAGGTAGTTATATCTGATTTTACCTCTTATATCTAGACATTTTGCTGATTTTAGTGTATACACAATAAGCAAAATGGATTTTCTTCTTGCCTTGCTCAAGGATGTTTTTGTTGTAAAGCTGAATCCGTTTCATTGGTTCCCAATGCTCGGACTCCTGATATGTTTTTTTGGATCACTACGGCAACATGTAGTGTTCAACTGGTCTCGTCGGCGGGGGTAAATCCCCGCCCTCTTTTTTTGTTTATTACCCTACTGAGCCTTCCATTTGAAGCTCAATCAACCGGTTCATTTCAACTGCATACTCCATCGGAAGTTCTTTAATAATTGGCTCAAGAAAGCCGTTGACAATTAGTGAAGCAGCTTCGGCCTCATTTAAACCTCGAGAACGGAGATAAAACAGTTGATCTTCAGCAATTTTTGAAACTGTTGCCTCATGCTCTACTTGCACTCGAGGGTTTTGCATATCGATCGTCGGGTAGGTGTCAGATTCAGATTTGTCATCCAGAAGAAGAGCATCGCAAACCACTTTTGAGGTGATACTATGTGCTCTTTTATTACTCTTCACGATGCCACGGTATGAAGTTCGGCCTCCGGTATGTGACACTGATTTCGAAGTGATTATTGAACTTGTATGGGGAGCGAGGTGAAAAATCTTGCTGCCGGCGTCTTGATGTTGTCCTTCCCCTGCAACTGCAAGTGAGAGAATTTCAGCCCGTGCACCTTCGCCTATCAGGAAAACTGATGGGTATTTCATGGTAACTTTGGAACCCAGGTTACAATCAACCCACTCCATGGTGGCATTTTTGTGTGCAGTTGCCCGTTTGGTTACGAGGTTATACACATTTGATGACCAGTTCTGAATCGTCGTGTAGCGCACACGTGAGCCTTCTAAACAAATAACCTCTACAACTGCCGAATGGAGGGAGTCGGTGCTGTAAATAGGCGCTGAGCAGCCTTCTACGTAGTGAACGTAGGCACCTTCTTCAGCAATAATGAGTGTTCGCTCAAACTGTCCTGCATTGCGCGCATTAATGCGGAAGTAGGCTTGTAATGGAATTGTCATTTGTACGCCTTTTGGAACAAAGACAAATGAGCCTCCACTCCAAACTGCTGTATTTAGAGCTGCAAACTTGTTGTCGGTGGCAGGAATGATTGTGCCAAAATGCTGTTTGATAATTTCAGGGTGTTCACGTAAGGCACTGTCCATATCGAGGAAAAGTACTCCTAGCTCTTCCCATTCTTTTTGCAGGCTGTGGTAGACAACTTCACTTTCATACTGTGCACCAACCCCTGCGAGGTACTTCTTTTCAGCTTCTGGGACACCGATACGATCAAAGGTTTGACGGATCTTTTCAGGGACATCATCCCAGGTGCGTTCTGGTCGGTCTTGTGAACGGAGAAAATAGGTCATTTCATCGAAGTTGAGCTCGGAAAGATCAGCTCCCCAGGTAGGCATTGGCTTTTCTTGAAAAATCTTAAACGCAGCGAGGCGCTTTTCAAGCATCCAGTCTGGCTCATTTTTGTACGCCGAAATTGCCCGTACAGTTTCCTCTGTGAGTCCACGAGGTGTGCGAGCTAAGTACTCTTCAGGGTCTGAGAAGCCGAGGGAATAGGGAGTAGCTGAAAATGTATTCATGATCGGTGAATATCTTTCCGAAAATCTAGCTCCTCAGGTACAAACTTTCGCGGAACAAGAAGTGTATTCCAGTGTTTGAACTGTTTGTATAACCCGATTATTCCAAGGTGATGTGAGTGATAAACCGTCATATGAGGGTCAAAAAGCAGTGTTTTTCCATTTGAAATTGCCCAGGTTGCCCATTCAACATCTTCTCCACCTGCAGCCCAGTTTTCGTTAAACTGATGCTGTAACCAGAGCGATTTTCGTATTGCTGAATTAACATTCTGTAATGTTCCACTTTTTGCAGCTTTTTCGATTCGAACACCTTTGAGGAGGTGACGCCAATAGAATGGATATGTAATAAGAATTTCGGAAATAGTACATGGTTTTCTAGGAAGAGTACTTCCAGAAACTCCGGCATTTTTTGAATCTTTAAAATGTCGTACTACAGTTGAGAAATACTGATTTCCTTTAAGGAGGCAGTGACCTGAAAATGAAAATACTATCTCATTATTTGCTTGGGCAAACCCTAAATTGAGTGACTTTGGATAGGTAAATTGTTTTTGATCTAATTTCACAATTTCTGCACCATGCATTTCTGCAACTTCCGATGTTGTGTCGGTTGATCCGTTATCAACGACGATTATTTGGATTTTATTTTGTGGATACGACTGACTTTTTATACTACAGAGAAGTTCATTAAGTTGTTCTGCTTCGTTATATGCACGTATAACAACCGAAATATGAGGTTCTTCAAAGTCCGACATACCCGCTTTTTTCGAGTGCATGTGCCAATTCAGATCCACCTGTTTTAACTATTATGCCATCTTGCATAATATGGACTGTAGTTGGTGTGATGTAGTCTAAGAGGCGCTGATAGTGGGTGATAATGAGGAAGGTAACTTCAGAGTTTCTTTCTCGAAGTATATGAACTGCATTTGCTACAATTTTAATTGCATCAATATCTAACCCTGAGTCAATTTCATCGAGAATTACCAGTTTTGGATTGAGTACTAGCATTTGAAGCATTTCTAGGCGTTTTTTTTCACCTCCTGAAAAGCCATCATTTACACTTCGTTCAGCAAAGCTCATCGGAATTCCTAATACTTTCATCTCAGTGCGGAGTATTTTAATGAATCCTGCAACGCCTGTTAGTGTTTTTTGTTGTGCTTTTTCCTGCGCGTTTAGGGCAAGACGGAGAAAGTGGGCGACGCTTACGCCAGGGATACTCATAGGATACTGAAAGGCAAGGAAGATCCCCTGTTGAGCACGTTCTTCCGGTGCTAGAGCTAGTACATCACTATTCCCAAATTTGATCGTGCCAGAATAGACTTCATATCCTGGGTGCCCTGCGATAATATTGGCGAGGGTTGATTTACCAGAGCCATTTGGTCCCATTATTGCGTGAATCTCCCCCGATTTTGCAGATAGGGAAAAGCCTTTAAGAATTTCTTGGTCAGTAATTCCAGCGTGGAGTGATTTAATTTCGAGCATAAGGTAGTGGAATATTTGGAGCTTCGTGAGTTGTAGGCTCGTCGTTTACGGCTACCACATCTTCAACTTCTTCAACACGAATCATAAGCATTTCTTTGAGTCCGTATTCCAGGGTAATGTCAGCAGCTGCACACCCAACACATGCACCAATAAAACGAAGGGCAACAATATTGTCTTCACTAATACTAACCAACTCAATACTTCCTCCGTGAAGTCCGAGGACTGGTTGCACTTCGGTGATTACTGCTTGAACCTTATCGTGAAGCGGATGTGTGCGCATATGGGAGGAGCATACCAAAAACAGGCTTTTCTGGCTATACTCTGTTGGAAAGGATATGTTTTATGCTGAAAAACTGGATGTTAAATCGGTTGAGAGGTGAAGTAAAGAAAGTCACTGGAATTGAGGTTCCGACAAATGACAATCTTGTCTCTTTGGCTGGCTTAAAACAAGTTGTTATTCCAAGCTCTCTCGTTTTTTACCAGGGTAAGCCGATAGTTCGGCAGTATTTTGCTGTGCAGGATCAAACAATTGCTACAAAGCAGCAGGTTTTATTCTTGGCAGCTAGCATGGTTCAAAAAGGGCAGCATTCAATTCTCCAATCCCTCCTTCATGCAGCAAAAGAAAGTGGGATTGTTACGCGTGAAGCAGATATGGACACTGTTGAAGAAATGGGAAGTATTGGTCGGCTTGATCGCACAATGTATGTGCTTGGTGATGAAAAGATGATGGCGCAGCAAGAGATTGAACTTGGTGTAACTGTGCAAACTCTTGCACATCAATTTGAATTAGATGGAAAATATACACTGTTTCTCGCACAACGACACCCAAAGCGATTACTTGCTATTTTTGCCTGTGAGTACGAGTTGAAGCCTGGCTGTGCAGATGTGATTACTGAATTGCGTCAGCTCGGTGTTGAATCAATTCTTCTGACTGGGGTGAAAACGAGAATTGCTAAAGGGTTAGGAAATAGACTGTCAGTATCACTCATTCACAGTGAGCTAAGTGAACAGGAAAAAGACAGGGTTGTGAGTGGCTTGGTGCACCAGCAGCCTGCTTCAGCCATTCTTCTTGGGGAGGATTCTCGCCAAAGTTACCCTTCACAGCTTACAATAGGTGTAGAAGGTCAAAAAGGTACAATAACTATTCCTACACTTGCCGAGTTGCCACTCCTAATGAAGAGTGTTCAACGTGGCATATCCGAAATTCGATCAAAATTACCATTTAGTAAACTATAGTCATGCCACTCCACTTTTCCGAACAGTTTGGTTTTTCCGACCAGGATTTCGCCGATGTTCAGTCTAAGCGGGAGCAAGCGGCGGCGACAGTTCGGGAAATGAATAGTAAGGGTGAACTTGGTTTTACCAAGTTGCCGTATGCCAATATTGATCAGATTATTAGTTTGGCAAACGAGTTGCGCTCAGAATTTGCTGATGTAGTTCTCATAGGTATAGGTGGTTCTGACTTGGGAAGTCGAGCTGTTCATCGTGCGTTGAATAGTCCTTATTTCAACTTAAACGAACAGCGACGAAATGGAAGTCCACGACTATTCTTTACAGGTGATACAACTGATCCAGTTGCGCTTTCTGAAGTAATTGAGGAAGTTGATTGGAATCATGCATGTGTAATTCTTGTTTCAAAATCTGGTAATACAGTTGAACAGATGAGTACGTTTGTTCTATTGCGTCAAAGGTTGTTGGATGCAGTAGGTGATAATCAGACAAAACGGGCAATAATTACAATCACAGATGGTGAAAAGGGTACGTTACATGATGTTACGATCCAGGAAGGGTATCGAACTCTTGCGGTGCCCGGTGATGTTGGTGGCCGCTTTTCAGTACTCACAAGTGCAGGTCTTTTGCCCTTGGCAGTCGCGGGTATTGATATTCAAGGTCTTCTGAAAGGTGCTGCTGATATGTCGATTGATGACGATCGCCCACTCGCCTACGCCACGCTCCAGTATTTGGCATATACCAAGCGTGAACAACGGATTCATGTCTTTATGCCGTACACATATAGCCTGCGTGAGGTTGGGTTTTGGTTTCGTCAGCTTTGGGCTGAGAGTTTAGGAAAGGCCTATGCAAAAGATGGTCAGGAAGTGCACAGTAGTCCAACTCCAATTGCTTCAGTTGGTCCTACAGATCAACATTCGCAGGTTCAGTTGTACCGTGAAGGGTTAAATGACAAAACGTACACCTTTGTTGTAGTCAAAGAAGTTCGTGTTGATTACACGTTACCAGAAGCATTTTCAAACTTTGAAGGTGTTGCCTACCTGAAGGGTCATTCAATGAATGAAATTCTGCATGCTGAGCAGCGCAGTACTGACCAATCCCTGAAAGAAGTGGGTCGCCCAACTTGTTTAATCGAGCTTGATCGTATGGATGCATATCATGTCGGGCAACTTCTCTTTTTCCTTGAGCTTGCCACTGCGTACGCCGGTGAGATGGTTGGGATAAATACATACGATCAACCAGGTGTGGAGAGAGGTAAAGAACTTATGTATCAAATACTTGGTCGCTAATAATACAAAAACCCCGCTCAGCCGAGCGGGGTTTTTAATTCGTTCTAAATTCTTAGAGGCCGAACTTTTTGAACTGATTTTCAGAGCCGTACATATCGTTTTCAATGTGACGAGCAATCTTTACCATAGTCTTTACGACGAGGTCAGGGTGGTTACCAACCATAGTCTCTTCGGAAAGCATGAGGGCGTCGGAACGATCGTACACTGCGTTAGCAACGTCAGAAACTTCAGCGCGAGTTGGGCGAATAGCTTCAGTCATTGAAAGCATCATCTGAGTTGCAGTGATAACTGGCTTACCTTTGTGGTGTGCAAGTTGGATGATTTCCTTTTGGATAACTGGGATTTCTTCCATTGGAAGTTCAATACCAAGGTCGCCACGGGCAATCATGATAGCGTCGCAAGCTTCAATAATTTCCCATAGGTTTTCCATTGCTTTCTTACGCTCAATCTTAGCGATAATGCATGGGTTTTGGCCCTTATCAGCACAAATTTTGCGAACTGTATCGAGTTCTTCACGTCCAGCAATGAAAGAAACTGCGATCAAATCAACACCGGTTTCAAGAAGGAAATCGAGGTCTTTGAAGTCTTTCTCTGTAAGTGAAGAAGCAGTGAGCTCAGTGTCAGGAACGTTGATACTCTTACGTTGCTTGAGTACTCCACCATTCAACATCTTTACAGTGATGCGGTGTCCATCAACATTTGTAATAGTGCCTTCTAGAGCGCCGTCGGCGAAGATGATTGGCTCACCTGCTTTAACATCGTTGTGCAGATTGTCATCATTGATTGGAAGTTCACCATCTTTAATGTCGCCACCATTGGTCACGAACACATAGGTTTCACTAGCAACGAGGTCAACTTTTTCACCTGGAAGCATACCAACGCGGATGTTTTGACCCTGTAGATCTGCCTGCATCTTAACTGAGGTGCCAAGCTTTGCGTTGAGTGCTTTGAGGTTACTCAGACGTTCACGGTACTCGTCGTACTGAGCGTGGGCGAAGTTATTGCGGAGCACATCGGCGCCAGCCAGGATGAGCTTCTCCATGGTTTCAATATCGGAACTAACTGGTCCAAGACCACAGACAATTTTTGTACGAGGTTTGCCCGTACTTTCAGGTGAGGTGAAAGGCATGAGTAACTGCTATTTAACGATCTTTTAATATGAGGTGCCTCGATAGCATACCATAATCTTCTCGATTGGCAAAGGTTCAAAATGGGCTTGAAAATTGGGGTGGTCTAATTTGTATTGCTACAAACCCATCAATAAAAAAATGGAGCAGCCGAGTATCCGGGCTGCTCTGCGAGCGATTTAGTTAGTAGTGAGGTTCGTCGTAGCTGGGAATTTTGGGATCCAACCCCTTTTCAAGTACTGTCGTGAGTGTTGACTCACCTTTTTCGTTGATAAAGACCTCACTATAAAGTTCAGTTTCAGTGTAAATGTCCGTCTGAGTTTTAAACAGTATTGGACGGAAACAGTGCACGATATTTCCTTGCTTGGTCGTTCGAAATGACGACCTAAAACCAAGATTGTCGAACCTGATAGTGTACGCTGGTTCCCAGGATTGATTGGTTCGGAGTGTATGAATCACGAACATTCTGTTTGATCCAAGCTCATCCTTTGTTTGTGTAACCGACTTCAAGACGAGTGTCTTATTGTCCGGCATCCAGTAATCGACACCCTCTTTCATTTCCTTAGGCTTCTTGTCGATTAGTTGAATGGCTAGGTCAATAATTCCCTTCTTAAGTTTCGGTGGAACAGGAACGTGTTGTGCAAACGCCGACGAGATGATAGCTCCGATTAAAAAAGCGGTGGCCAAAAACTTTAAATTCACACCGGCATACTAACTGAAAACAGCGATTTAGTCCAGGTGAATATCAGATAGGCGTTGAATCTATTCATCAATCGCGCTAAGCTAAATACGCCCATAAAAAAATAACAGTAAAGCCCACTACTATGGCAATGATTACTGCCCTTACAGCTCGCGAAATTCTTGACTCCCGGGGAAACCCAACAGTTGAAGTAGATGTAACCTTAGATGATGGATCATTTGGCCGCGCCGCGGTACCATCAGGTGCTTCTACAGGTAGTCATGAAGCCATTGAATTACGCGATGGCGGTACTCGATACGGTGGCAAAGGTGTGGCCACTGCTGTTGCAAATGTTAAAACCAAAATCGTAGGAGTTTTAGTTGGCAACGACTGGGATCAACGTTCCCTCGACAAAGCTATGCTTGAGCTTGATGGTACACCAAATAAAGCTACTCTAGGTGCAAATGCAATTCTTGGCGTGTCACTTGCTTTTGCTCACGCAGTTGCTGCACAGAAAAAGCAGCCACTCTACCAGTACTTTGCTGAGGTTGCCGGTACGTCTAAGGCTCTTACGCTTCCTACTCCGATGATGAACATCTTGAACGGTGGAAAGCACGCTGAGCACTCCACGGACCTTCAGGAATTTATGGTTATCCCTGCTGGTGCGTCAAGTTTTTCTGAAGCGCTTCGAATGGGTACCGAAGTATTCCACGCACTGAAGAAAATTCTCAACAAGCGTGGACTGAGTACTTCAGTTGGTGATGAAGGTGGTTTTGCTCCTTCTCTTGGAAATAATGAAGGTGCGCTGCAGGTTATCATGGAAGCAATTACTGCTGCTGGATATCAGCCAGGTAAGGATATTTTCATTGCTATTGATGCTGCTTCAACCGAGTTATATGAAAACGGTACATACAATCTAGCTTCTGAAAATCGTGTACTTACGAGTGCTGAGTTCGTAGATCTGTACGCTGAGTGGATCGAAAAGTATCCAATCCTTTCAATAGAAGATGGATTTGCTGAGGATGACTGGGATGGGTGGAAGATGCTTACTGAAAAGCTTGGTTCAAAGATTCAAATTGTTGGTGATGACCTGTTTGTCACAAATGTTGATCGTCTTAAGCGTGGTATCGATGAAAAGGCAGCTAATTCAATTCTGATCAAACTTAATCAGATTGGTTCTGTAAGTGAGACTATTGACGCAATTCATATGGCAGATGCAGCAGGATTTTCTTCAGTAATTTCCCATCGTTCGGGTGAAACTGAAGATACTACTATTGCTGACTTTGCCGTTGGCTTGGCAGCTGGTCAAATTAAAACTGGCTCCCTCTGCCGTTCCGAGCGTGTGGCTAAGTACAATCAACTTCTCCGTATTGAAGAAGAACTTGGTTCCGCCGCACAGTACGCTGGTCTTGCTGCGTTCCCTCAGAACTACTAAATATGAAGAAGCAAATTGCGCTTATTGTTTTAGATGGTTGGGGTTATCGAGAAGAAACTGCTAACAATGCAGTTGCTGATGCTCGAACACCTATTTTTGATGCACTCTGGGCTAAGTGGCCGCATAGCCTATTGGAGGCGAGTGGTGAAGCTGTAGGTTTGCCTGAAGGCCAAATTGGAAATAGTGAGATTGGTCATACAACTATTGGTGCTGGTAAAGCAATTGATACAGATCTTATTCGTATTAATAAGGCTGTCAGAAACAATCAGCTTGGTGAGAATGAAGTTTTCAACGAACTGTTTGATCACGTTGCCAAAAATAACTCGACCCTTCATGTTTTGGGTCTCTTAAGTGATGGCGGTGTGCATAGTCACAAGGATCATATGTTAGCCGTGCTACGTGTTGCAGTTGAAAAAGGAATTAATAAGATTGCTATTCACGTGTTTACTGATGGGCGTGACACTGCACCTCGTAGTGCTGGTGAGCATCTGGTTGAACTTGAGAATCTCATTTCCGAGCTTGGTACAGGGGTTATTGCAACTGTTTCCGGTCGCTACTTTGCGATGGATCGCGATAATAACTGGAATCGAACCGAGAAAGTTGAAGAAGCACTTTTCCGTGGTCATGCTGATCAAATCGAGTCACATCGGAAGCCTTCCGAAGTTGTACGTGAAGTGTATGCAAATGGCGGAGCTGATGAGCACATGGAACCGATTGTGTTTCTTGATGAAGGTGATACGTACACAATTAAAGAAAATGATGGTGTGTTCCTGGTAAATTATCGTCCTGATCGGATGCGTCAGATTAGCAAGAAGCTTGTAGAGCGAACAAAAGATTCAAATATCTTTATCGCATCAATGACTGAGTACGAACCAACGCTTCCATTCAAGATTGCCTTTCCACTAAATGCTATCGAGACAACGCTTGCGGCAGAAGTAAGTGCTGCAGGGTTAACTCAACAGCATGTAGCTGAAACTGACAAATTCCCACATGTTACCTACTTTTTGAACGGACGTCGTGAACTTCCTCATGAAGGTGAAGAACACGTTATGTTGGAAAGTCGCAAAGATGTGAAGATCCATAGTCAGGCTCCTGAAATGCGTGCAGAAGGAATTGCTGATGAAGCCATAAAACGTATTGAAGGAGGTGTAGATTTTACATTTATCAACTTTGCAAATCCAGATATGGTAGGTCACTCTGGTGATCATGACGCAACAGTTGTTGCTGTTGAAGTTACTGATACACAGCTTGGACGTGTGGTTGATGTAATGGAAAAGCGTGGTGGGATAGTATTTGTTACTGCAGATCATGGAAATGCAGAAATAACCTTTGATACCGAAATCGGTGAGAAACATACTGCTCATACACTTAGTCGTGTACCTGCAATTTTAGTAGGTGCCGAAGGTAAACTGTTGGACGGTAGTTTGGCGGATATTGCTCCTACAGTTTTAAATCTTTTTGATCTGCCGGTACCTAAAGCCATGCAAGGAAAGAACCTACTTCAGAAGTAGACAGAGTGGTCACAGGAAATACTCAGAAAATTGTGCTAGGGTTAGGTAAGAATGAAACTAAACTCCTAGAATATGAGAGTTCTTGTTATAGAAGATGAACCAAAAATTGGTGCTGCTCTAAAGAGGGGTTTAGAGCAAGAAGGCTATGCTGTTGATCTAATCGTTGATAGTGACGCTGGACTTCGGTATTTGCTCACCGAACCATATGACGTTGCGCTCATTGATCGAATGCTTCCAGGAAGTATGGACGGCGTAGAGATTTGTCGTGCTGCACGCAAAAAAGGAAATAGTACCCCGGTTATAATGTTGACCGCGAAGTCGGCAATACATGACCGAATAGAAGGTCTTGACGCTGGTGCCGATGATTACCTGCCTAAACCATTTGCGTTTGAGGAAGTGGTTGCTCGTATCCGAGCTGTGCTTCGACGTCCGCAGGTAGTACAGGGTGAAATTTTGACGTGTCGTGATTTAGAAATGGATCCTGCTAATCATTTGGTTCGCCGTGCAGGAAAAGAACTGACATTAAGTACAACTGAATATTCACTTCTTGAGTATTTACTTCGTCGTTCTCCTCACGTTGCCAGTAAGGATGATATTATTGCGCACGTCTGGGATTTTGATGCAGACGTGTTACCAAATACAGTCGAAGTATATATTGGCTACCTTCGCAGCAAAATTGATAAAACCTTTTCACCAGCACTCATTCATACTGTGCGCGGTGTAGGATATTCACTTCATTAACATCAAATGTTTCGTTCAGTTTACTTAAAACTTACAATTCTCTACGTGGCTGTAATCATGGCGATCAGCCTTTTTTTCAGTATTATCTACTACCAGAGTAGTGTGCGTGATTTAAACGCTGGTTTTCAGCGTCAGTCGGACGCATTGCATCGTAGTCAAACCGGAATGATGTTTTTTCAACAGTCAGATTTCCAAACGGTAATTACACAACAATTGGATGAAAGTCGCGACCACGTTTTTTGGGAGCTGATATACGTTAATTTTATTATTCTCATTGGTGGTGCAGCTGCAAGTTATGCTCTTGCTCTATACTCGCTTAAACCAGTGCAAGACAGTATGGAAGAACAGGCGCGGTTTACTGCTGATGCGTCACATGAACTTAGGACACCTCTTACAGCCATGCGAACTGAAACTGAAGTATTACTCCGAGATAAAAAAGTGAGTATTGATGAGATGCGAAGTCAGCTTGAAAGTAACCTTGAAGAAGTAGGTAAACTTGAGCGGTTATCATCAGCTCTACTTACACTTGCTCGACATGAGCATGCTGCTGAAATGGCTTTTGAGCCAGTTCCAGTTCAAGATATTTGGGAAGATGCACAGAAACGTTTAGTAGCCAAAATTACCCAGCACAAGGCAGTAATTACAGTTTCTGCGAATGAATTAAGTGTGCGTGGTCAAAAAGATATGCTCGTTGAATTGATTGTGATACTGCTCGACAATGCTCTTAAATACAGTAAACCTGAAAGTGAAATAGATTTGTCTGCACGCCATGATGGTCATTCGGTAGTCCTTACAGTGAGGGATCATGGGTTTGGTATTCATGCCAGTGATATTCCTCATATTTTTGATCGTTTTTACCGGGTTGATCGCGCCCGTTCTCAGTCAGTTGACGGGTACGGACTAGGACTGTCTATTGCTCATCAAATTGTTCAGCAGCACAGTGGCAAAATTGAAGTTACGAGCGAACCAGGAAAAGGTACTTGTTTCACGATAAAGTTACCAAAAGCTGCGTAGGTAGGCTGTCTCAGCCTGCTCTCAGATTCTACTGTTTAACTTAAAGAGTCTTACACCTAAATAAAGCTCTATGGAAGTTGTAATCCGCGGTGTGCGAAATGTCTTTCGCAACGCGACGCGATCTCTGGCGGTCGTTCTAATCCTGACGGTAGTTATCTGTTTTAGTCTGGTCATGTTGATATCGCTGCGGGCGGTAAATAATAAAGTTGATTCAGTCCAGTCTTCAATTGGAACAACGATTACAATTTCTCCTGCGGGTTCTCGTGGAACTGAAGGTGGTGGTGAGCCAATCACAACTGATGACATTGCTAAGATAAAAGCAACACCGCACGTGTCTAGTGTTATTACTTCATTAGCTGATCGTGCAGTTACGGGAACTGATACAAACTTGGTTTCAGCAATTGATCCAGGAACACTTGGTCAACGGTTTAACCGAAATCGAAGTGGTTCAACCAATAGTAATGCACCAGCAGCTCCTCCTGCCACTCTCAAATTACCAATTACTGTAACTGGTACATCAGACCCATCAAATATTCAGGTACAGGGAATTAGTACGGTTACTCTTACATCGGGTAAATGGTTCGATGGAGCAAGTTCTGCGAATGATGCGGTTATTGGTACTACATTGGCTACAAAGAATACATTAGTAGTTGGTTCAACCTTTACTCTTCATGATGCTACCTTCACAGTAGTTGGAATTGAAGATGCTGGTAATCAGTTTGCAAACAACGGCGTAATTATCCCAATTACAACATTACAAAACATTACAACTCAGGCAGGTCAGGTAACGAGCGTGTATGCAGTTGCTGATAACTTAAGTAACTTGAGTGATGTGCAAACAGCGTTAACATCTTCTCTGGGAACTAAAGTAGATATTACCTCACAGATTGATCAAGCAAATCAGGCACTGCAACCACTGCAGAATATTCAGAGCATTTCGCTCTATAGTCTCATTGGTGCCCTTGTTGCGGGAACAGTAATTATCCTCCTTACAATGGTTATGATTGTTCGCGAACGTCGTAAAGAAGTTGGGGTTCTGAAAGCAATTGGTGCTTCAAACTTCCTCATCTCAACCCAGTTTATGGTAGAGTCATTTACCATGAGTATAATCGGTGCAGTTGCAGGAACAATTGCAGGGGTGTTTCTTAGCACTCCAGTTCTGAATGCTTTGCTCAATAACGCAAGTGCCAGCACTGCGAGTACAGCGGCTGGCCCTGGTGGATTTGGTGGTGCTGCACGTGGTTTTGCAAGTCGCTTTGGCGGTCAGGCAGCGAGTGCATTTAATATTAAAAGTATTCAGGCAAATGTAGGTTGGAACATTCTCGGATATGGGTTATTGATTGCTCTAGCGATTGCCTTAATTGGTACGCTGTTCCCAACACTACTTATTACCCGGGTTCGGCCGGCCGATGTAATTCGAGGAGAATAACATGTTAACAGTTTCAAATATCACAAAAGAGTTTCCATCTGGTGACGGAATAGTGAAGGCAGTATCTAACTTGAGTTTTAAAGTTGAAAACGGAACCTTTGCAGCAATTGTTGGTAAAAGTGGGTCCGGAAAGAGTACCGTACTAAATATGCTCGGTACGTTAGATGCACCAACTTCAGGTGAAATTAAAGTTGATGATCAGGTAATCAATAAGTTAAGTGGAAGTAAGTTAACAAAGTATCGTCGTCAAAAGATTGGCTTTATTTTCCAAAACTACCAACTTATTCCAAACTTGACTGCTATTGAAAACGTTATGCTCCCAATGGAGTTTAATGGACTACCAAAGAAGCAGCGCCTGGAGCGGGCTACAGAATTACTTCTTATGGTTGGTCTGACCGAAGAAAAGCACCGTCGTCGCCCAACTCGTCTGTCCGGAGGTGAACAGCAGCGCGTTGCGATCGCACGTGCCCTTACTAATCACCCTCGTTTAATCTTGGCGGATGAACCAACAGGTAATCTGGACTCAAAAACTGGCAAAGTCATTATCGATCTATTGCGAGATCTGGCGCGTTCACAAGATGTAACCGTAATTGCGGTGACGCATGATACTGCAATTGCGAAACTGGCAGATGTACAGTTTACCCTGAAAGACGGTGAGCTAGAAAAATAAAAAAATCCCTCCTGATACTCTCGGGAGGGATTTTTTCTTTAGCTTAGCGCAGCTTCTAGGTTTGGCACCATTTGTTTTTTGCGGGAGACAATTCCAGGGAGTAAAACAGTGTCACCTGTAACATCAGTGTTGTAGGCGCGTGCAGCAATTTCTTGTTCAAATTCATCAGGCATGATGAGTTCTGCATTTGAATTGAGAATGTCTACAACATAGAGGAATACTGCGTCAATTTCTTCTCGACTTTTCATATCGCGGGCTGCAGAAACGAGAGCCTCCTTCATTGCGATTGCATTGGCAGGCTTTGTAGTCTCAAGAACTGAAATACGGATTTTTTTACCTTTGAGGGTAAAGATCTTACTATCAATTACGAGTAAATCGGCAGCTTCCATACCAGATAAATCTGATTTTGCAGTAAATAGTCCTTCTGCAAGATCGTCGGTATCAATTCCGCAGATTGCCTTGAGAGTTTCAGCAGCGTTGCGATCAGTATCGGTTGTTGTTGGGCTGGTGAACTTTAGTGTGTCTGAAATAATTGAACTAAGCATAATTCCGGCAATGGCTGGAGTCGGAGTAACTGATGCTGCTTGCATAATTTCAAGCAGGATTGTGCACGTGCAGGCAACCGGGCGAATAGTAATAGAAATTGGATCAGGAGTTGAGATGCCACCAGCTAGTTTATGGTGGTCAATAATTTGAGTAATCGTTGCTTCCTCAAAACCAGGAAGAAGTTCTTCAGGATTATTAGTATCAACAATTACAAGTGAATCACCTTCTTTAAACGATTGGCGAAGGGTAGGAGTTGGAATATTAAATCGTCCAAGTACATACGCTGTTTCTTTGTTGAGAGATCCAGATGTAATTGCTTCTGCCTCATGTCCGGTCTCGTTCAAAAACCAAGCATGTGCAATAGCGGCACAAATTGTATCAGTGTCTGGATTAATGTGTCCAACAACAAGGGTGGTGCTCATAGGAAAAGAGTTACTTTCAAACAGGTTTCAGGATAGCAGATCTAATGACTTCATGGTACCGCTTGATATAGTTCAATACAAAATGAATGTATTAGTACCTATTGGCTAGCCTGTGCATTTAAATCAATTGATTCAATAAATTGTCGAAAGTCAGGAGGTAATACACTCGTTGAATTCATTGAAATAGTTGTATTTTGATCACCTAGATACAGTGTGCACAAAGGTTCACCCTTTGTTAGTATTGGTTGAAATTGAGTGGACACACATCCATTAAATATATGGGTACTGCCGATAGTATCTTCTACAATTGTTAAGGCACTAGCAGGTATTCCTTGGTACTTTGCAGTAAAGTTTGATGTAACAACTTCTCGTGTAATAGCAGGCTTACTTGAAGAAACTTTGTCTACACTAACTGCAGTCAGTATTTGTTGTAACACCCTATCAAGCTGCGCACTTTTCACTTCGGTAGACCCGGTAATGTCGGGTTTCTCTGCAGCCAGAACGTTATCTGGAATGATGTAGATACACCGCGCGGTTGTTTTTCCTGTAAGTGGTGAAACGTCAGTGTTGTAGATATAACGTGCTTCCAGGTCGTCACATTGATAGGCTGAAAAACCACTTGGCAGTTGGTATGAGACTGAGCTATCTTGCCCTACATATGTCAGTGATGAGTTTGGAGTTGCATTCGTCTTCACTGTGTCAGCTGTAG
Organism: uncultured Candidatus Berkelbacteria bacterium; assembly: GCA_903834195.1. Lineage (GTDB taxonomy): Bacteria > Patescibacteriota > UBA1384 > CAILIB01 > CAILIB01 > CAILIB01. The sequence continues at coordinate 17,325 of CAILIB010000011.1, forward strand.
TTTTGTGTTTTGTAATTAGTACTGTCACTACGCCAATACTAATGAGTACCAATACTGCAATAGCCACAATAATAATACGTTGCGAGAAACGGGGCGGAGCATCTGTGTGCGGTGCAGTACGTTCTTCTGGACTATTCAGTTGAGGGGAATTCATTGCAGATCTAGTCTCTTTAAGGTGTTGCCATACTCAGTCCAAAACCACACTAAGGTGTCGGCAAGTATTGATCGACGTTCTAAAAGTTCGTCCATTTTATCCAATTGGACATGCCGGAAGCCTTCTTCTGGAAGTTCTATATCAGCGATTACATAGTATGCAGAGGCTGAGCGACGTGCGCCGATATCGAGTGTTACCATGTGGTTACCAAGTTTTACTGGTAACGCATCAAGATCTAACTCACCTTTTAATGCACGAATAGCTGCTTCATCTGGAGTTTCATCGTGGCGCACAATGCTACCAACGCTTAGACCTAATTTGGATGGAAAAAGCGAATCTGTTGTCAGAGCTGCTAAAAAGCAGGTTCCTTTTTGGGAAATTACAAGAACGTAGACTGAGCTGAATATGTCGTTGCGCTTATCTACATCGCGACGAAGTTTGCGGCCAATTTCTAAGCCGTTTGCATCGAGAATATCGATTTGGTAATCGCCGTGCTCCATATACCTGGAGATATGTTAGTTAAGTATTACTATAGTAGCAGGTGATGTGCTGCTACCAAAGCCTTATTACACTTGCTATGCTAAGTTCATGAAAAACGAGCAAGAAGCGCTTATTCACAGGATAACTGGATTCAGTGACGCAGTCTTTGCTGTGGCAATTACGCTACTTGTGTTAGATATTCACACCGCTGAGTTACCTGCTTTGCTCAGTAATGCTGATTTCAGTTCAGCACTTCTGAATACCCTTCCTAAATTTTGGTCATTTGCGCTCAGTTTCTTTGTGATTGGACGGTATTGGGTTTCACATGTTCGATTCTTTCAATTCTTCCGCACGATTCAAGAAGAGGAAAAGCCACGACTGCTCTTTATGACTCTCGTATTACTGTTTTTTGTGGTACTTTTACCGTTTTCAACTTCTCTCATTAGTGCACATCCTGAGCAGCAGTTGGCAGTGGCGGTCTATGCCGGAAATATTGCTGCTGGTGGTTTTGCACAGTATGTTATGTGGTTGTATGTTACACGTGAGTACATGCAAAAGGCACCTAAACAAGAGAATCGCTTACTCTACTACCAATCAATGCGATTACTTGTTACACCTCTCGTGTTCTTACTTTCAATCCCCCTTGCTTTTTATAATGTTCACTTAGCTGAGTATTTCTGGATTCTCATTCTTTTTGTGAGAACTCAAATTGTGAAGCGACAACGGAGTTTGTAGTTTTGGTGCTGTGCAAAGCATTACAGTAAGTAGGAACCCGTAAACAATGCATTTTTGTAGGATTACATGAGCTGTATGTGCTGCGATGCCTGTTTCTGGAAGTGGGGCAAAGATTAGCCAAAACGGGTACATGAGTATTAGAAGTGTAAATATACGAAAGATTCGTCCAAATATTGTTGGGCGGGCTAGGTTGAATGCAAGAGTTCCACAAGAAAGTGCAAGGAAAAATACACTACCTAGTAGGGCAATTCGGTGTGGCCAGGTATAGAGATCATCTGGAATTAAACCGATTGATGTGACACATAGAGCAAAGCCATAACTATACCAAGTGAGTTTAGATTTTGCCTGAAGAGAGACTTCTTTTGATTTTTGTTTAAAGAATAGTACGCCTGCACATCCTGCGCTTATGAGTGAAGCTGCAAAAAGTATTCGTACAATGAGTGGATTAACAGTATGTGCATACGTATGGGTAATTCCAAGATCACTGAGAAAATTTTGAGTGAACTGATAAGAATGTATCGAGGAAATAAATGCGTTAGATCCCTGGTAACTAACTATTGCAATAGTACTGAACACAAGAAAGATAGTGCAGGAAATGTAAATTGAAGCAAAATGTCGATTCATGCTTCAAGTATAGCGAAAATAAAAAATAGGGACCACATACAGTGGTCCCAGCGGTCAAAGATCATCTTTCCGCCGCGTTGGCAGATAGGGAATAGCCTGGAAAAAGAGTTCAGTTATGAGATATCCGGGCAGTGTGGTTAATAACATAACGATACTTAACCCGTTACTATTTGAAGATTTGTTGATGTAGTACCGTGAAACGAGTTCCTTCCAGGATGCTGGACCTTTCGTGACATAGTAGCCGATGTGAAAAGTTGAGTTGAGTATGTATAGAATAAGACACACCATTCTCAGATCAGGATGACTTGCTGCATAGATCAGACAGTATCCGCCGAAGAGTATAACAAAATTCATGGTGGTTGCGTTCCAGAGTATGAATACAGAATTTCCCCCGCCTTGCGACGGGGGTTAAGGAGAAACAAATGTCTGTTAGTCGTCCTAATAGACAGAGGGGGAGAACGGGATTGTGGCACGGTTAGGTGCTAGTTCCCGTCAGTGGTCGTAGTTGTGGTCGGTTCGGTTTTCACCGGTTCTTCTTTGGGTGTTTCGATGCTCTTGATAGGCTCGAACAACTTGCTGATGATGGTGTTAATACCGACGGCTTGAGGCAGTCCTTTCTGGCCCATGACCTTAATCAACTCGCGCTGATTTTCCAATTCCATTCTCTTTAATTCGAGTCTGGTATAGGCAATGCCAGTTGCTGAAGAAAGGATGGCCGAAGCTTTTGCAGACGCTTGTGCTCGCTCGATTTCTCGGCGGTTTATAGCGCCCTGGGCTTTTTCTTCAGCTTCAGCTTCCACAATCTTGTCGAGTGATGTCTGAACGCTTGCTTGTGTCCAGGTTACATCGCTCGATATTGTGATCCGACTGAGGATGAGTCCATGTGCTTTGCAGAAGTCACCGACTGCTTTTTGCATCGCTGCATTAAGCTCTGGCTTGTTCTTCAGAAGCGCGTAGACGTCGAACTTCCCAGCGGCTGCAACGAGTGCGCCAAGGGCAACGGGGCGAATGTCCCGGTCCATGACGGTTTCGAGTGGTTGGCCAGAGAAGGATCCGACGAATAGGGCAGCATTGGCTTCATCTACTTGAACGCTACAAGAGACGTCCATGGCGAACGAAGTACTGCCTGCGGTCTCAGCGTGGAACGATTGATTCTTTGCTGTAGAACCTGTTTCGCTCGACGATGTCCACTCCCGTGTTACAGGAGCAAGGTTTACGACGATGACGGTGTCCAATGGTGCATAGTGTCCCATGCTGTTTCTGAAACCATCAGAAATCCACTTGTGGCGGATTTGCACACGTCGTGTGGCAACCTTCTTGTCCTTGAGGAATTGTGAGGTGTACCACTGCTTCTGGTTGCCGGTGTCTTCGTCCAGATGAATGAAGAAGCCGGTTTCATCGGGTTTGATGGTGACGAATTCGGGTTTGTCAAACGGTCGATGGTCAGTTGATCCTCCACCATCTTCGCCGCCACATCCGACGAGTGCAAGGCTGAAAAGGAGCGCTGCTGCGCCAGTGACGAAACGGTTGATGGTTTTCATTTAGTCGTATTCCAAGGATTCTTTGAAAGTTCCGATAATGACTTCCGAATTTCAGGAAGCCACATAAGTACAAGTGCGATGACGAGAAATATTCCGCACCAGTCGTAGGCTACGGCAAGACCTGAGTTGTTCGCTTGTTCAAGACCTTTGGTAAGGTTTGGATCAAACTGCGAAACTGCTTGGTGATTACTGTATACGGTTTGAGCTGGGTGAAAGTGTGTCCATTCTGTAACATATATGTACAGAGTGACAAAACATACAATCGACTTTGCGGTGTAGAGAGGCCATTTAGGCTTCGGTTTTCGTGGCATATGGTATGTGCTCCTGGCGGGGTTGGCCGCATGCGGGGTTTCCGCTCAGGTTTTTAGGATTCGGTAACGAATGCTATTCGTTAGTAAGAAGAGTTATAGAAGAATCCCTACAAAAGAGTATATAAAAAATAATATTCTCTATATTTATTCATTGCATACATCGTTTACAATCTGTAGAAAATGTGATAATGTACCAAATATTACATTTTTCTAAAACTGCAGAAAAAAATCTACAACAAAATGACTACTCAGGACCTTATTTCATTGGGATTACAAGAAAAAGAAGCCGAACTGTATATGGCCTGTATTGAACATGGTCCTAGTAAGGCAAAAGACATTGCGAAGTACACTTCATTAAATCGAGGTACTACCTATGATCTTGCGCGTTCATTAATGAAAAAGGGTTTATTAAGTACAACCCAAAAGCGTAATATTACCCACTTTGTTGCCATGACTCCGAATAAGTATATTCGGCAGTTGGATGCTGAAACTGAGGCTGCACGTGCCCTTATGCCTGCAATTGAGGCGTTGTTGAAAACTGGGAGTTATCGACCAACGATAAAATTCTTTGAAGGAAGTGAAGGTATAAAACAGGTATACGAAGAAACTCTTAACTGTACGGGTAAGGAGATCGTCTGTATGGTTTCGGTTCAGGAAATATTAGATGCTGTAGGAGCAGACTTTCTTAACTATTACACTAAAAAACGTGTTCGCCGTCATATTCACCTGCGTTGTTTGAAGGATCCTAGTGGTGAAGTAGATGAGTATATTGCTGGGTATTCAAGTGGTACCGATGCACTTGCTCTGCGTGAGGCGTACCTTGGTCCTGAAGTTATCGATATTGCAGGTAACTTTATGATATTTGATGACACAGTTGCGCTTATGAGTACAAAAAGAGAGAACTTTGGTGTTCTACTTCACTCTCATGAGTTTGCTGTGATGTTTCGTCACATCTTTAATAGCCTTTGGCTATCGTGTGTTCCTACTGATTAAATGCGCTAAGTGAGGAAGTGACGTCAGCTAATGTTGCTTGAACATCAGTTAGGTTGAGTGTAGAGATTGCATCATTAGCAACCGCTGCTGCTGCTCGTACTGTGGTAGGGGTTGTAGTAGGCGTAGGGGTAGGAGACGTAGTTGCCGCAGGTGTGTCAGTTGGAGTAGGGGTAGCTGCAGGTGTTGGAGTAGGAGTTACAGATGCAATTGCAACCGGATTGCTGATTGCGTTAGTGGACTTAGTGTTACGTGCGCTAAATGAAAAATATCCAATAGTTGTGATCGCCCCGATAACTACAAGCGAAGAAATGGTGAAAAGAAGTTTTGAGTAAGGGTGTGGTTCCATTTTTATTTCGCTAAAGCTGAAATGTTCTGCTGAAGATCAGTTAGAGCATTTTTTAATTCATCTGATTTTGTAAGAATAGCTGCTTGATCTGTGCTTTGAACTTGCTTCTTTACGCTGTCGTAGGCTTTTCCTGAGTCAGATCCTGATGCATCAAGTTGGTCAATCGCAGTGTTAACTGTCTGGAAATAACTACGCAGGCTTACAATATCTGCTTTGATAGTCGAGATGTCGTTTGTAATTGTTTGTATTACCGCAGGATCTGCGCCTGATGTTTGAAGAGTAGGAATGATTGCTTCTACTTTTGTAATTGCAGCAGTTACTTTATCTAGTGCTGGTAAGCCAGATGTGGCAATTTTTGATTTATATGTTTCAAGGTGTTGCTTTTCTTGTGTAACTACGGCCTGTTTGCATGCTGCGGTTTGGGCAGGTGGTGGTGTTGGAAGTGCAGTTGTTGAAGCGACTTTCAAAGCATCGTCTTGTTTTTCTAAATCAGAAATCTTTTGAGTTGTTGCGGCAGTTGCAGCATCTTCAGAATCTGAGTGTGATGAGGTTGATCCGCTCGGTTTTGCCGTAGCTTGTGTTACCGTTTTCTTGAGTGTATTTAGCTGATCTTCTACGTCCTTCTTTTCTGTTTGGATCTGAGTTAGCGCGTCTTCGGCAGTATGCTTTGCAGCTAGACATGCTGCTGGTATTGGAGCAGCAGTAACAGTTCTGGCTTTTACAGGTGCAAACGTGCTTGCTGTGCTACAACCTGTAGCATCGCAACTGGCAGCGATAACAGCATTATTGTACTGGCCAATAGAAACAAATACACCAAGAAGTGCAATTGCCCATATCGACACATGTTGGTGTGGCTTAATTTTTGTGTGCAAGCTCATGGTAATGTTTATACAGTTAGTACATTAATGGTAAGTCTGTACTGGTATAAAGTCAAAGTTTCACACAGTGAGACCGTCAGAAATCTCAGCCAAAGTAACCTCCATACTTTTTTCATTGAGATGAAGTTGCATGTCGAGAGGTCCGACATTGGCATTGAAGATGTGAACATAGCCGCGAACAGTTTCTAAAGTGCGAATGTAGACCACACTAACAACTGAATATATGTCGCCCTGCCAGAGTATGTTGTGAATCGTAAAGGCGCGGCGGGCAGGGTCGACCACCATATTGACCTGTACGGGTTGGTTAATAGTTGCGTGCATGTGAATACTATACACCGAACGTATACCGAACAGTCAAGGTGTTATAAAAAACAAAAAATTGGGGTAGTGAATATAGATATTCTAGAACCAAAAAGTACGTAATATGTTCGGTATTTTCTCAAAAATAGTATCGGCCAAGCGACCGATACTGAAATTAGGTTTATTTCGTCCAAACGACACCAGGTTCAGGAATAAATCCATCCGGAAGAATGTAGGGTTGACCCTGTAGTTCATTACGTAGTGCACACGCAATTTGAAATGCTATTACATTAATTGGTTTTTGCGTATACGAAAGGGCTCGGGCAACCTTGTTTCGAAGATGTGCAGGGACAGTGTAGTGAACAAATGTACTTTCAGTAACGAGCTGTCCATGTACTCGGACTTTTCGTCTAAGTTGAGCATTGTAGTCAAGGCACACACGAACTGGTGTAAAGATGTACGGGCTGGTTAAGTACTTTATTGATCGCACGCGTTCATGATCGATGACAAAGTACTCATCATGAAGAGGAAAAAATTCGACATTTTCTCCCGTTGAAAAGTGAATCTCGCTGAGAGTAGAGGGTTCAAAGTAATACCCACTTAAGAGTAGTGAGAGGCTTCCTGCAAAAAGTAAGCTCCGTGACTTTAGTCGTTCAGGTTTTGTGTGCTCACTGTACCACTGACTGCCTGCTTCCTGAGTTGCTATCGTAATTGCAGCGATTGTTGCAACTATTGCTATACCAGCTGCCACTACTTGCACAGTGATGCCTTCATTTGTGAACCGAACAGTGCGAGTAGTCCAGGCTGAAAGCCCAAAAATAGCGAAGAATACGAGCAATGCATCTCCAGTGTATCCGCCGATTCGAAGAATATTGTTCAGCTGTGTGTGAATTTTCAGTTTTACTATCAATGTTCACTCCTATGTGTGAGCCTAGCAAGGAGCTACTTTTGAATCTAGTGAAGATGTCTTCGGTAAAATGGAGTACACTGGAGTTATGATGTTTGATTCTCTTTTTAAAGAAAAACGACGGAGAGAAAAGGTGGTTCGCCAGGCTGATGAGAAAATTGCAGTCTTAGTTCGGCGTCGTGATGATCTTGATTCTGCTCGTCAAATGAAGTTGCAGCGGCAAGTTGATTTATGGTCTATTCCACATTTAGACAGTGCCACTGAAGAAGAGTATTTTGTGGTCAGTCGACTGATTGCTGATTTGATTAAAGAGATCGCGGCTATAGATGAATATATTTCTGATCTTCGACAGGCAAGATATGAATGTGTTGAAGCGAAGAAAACTGAAGAAATTGATCGGTTGCTTGCTATTGAAGATCCATGGGCCGAAAAGATCAAACTTGGTACTCAAGACGAGGTGCCTCGTCTGGCTGTTTTGCAATAAAAAAGTGGAGGCCCGTACTTGGTACGAACCTCCATTGGGTGAATTACCCTGAAATGATTGCCATAGCCGCCGCAGCATCTTTGGTCAGGAAGACTTTGTCTGGCGCCCGGTCGAGTAGAAGCGGGTCGAATTCCCGTCCAGTCATAACGATTGTCTTAGTGTCCGGTTTTGTCGCTATCATTGTTGCGGCGAGTAGAGCATTCCAGAATTCTATGGCCGCTCCGTCACTTTCTTCCACGACGAATGGATGTTCGTTAATCACAATGATGTCGAACTCCATTTCCATTCTGCGGTAACTTACGGCTACGTGCTCAACTTGTGATGTAATTACTCCTTCGGTATGGTCGTTGATCAACCCACTTTTGAAGAGAAAATCGAGTGGTGGGAGGTTATCTGTGACGACATGGGTGTAGGCAGTGTCGTCATGCCATTTAGCAGGATTGATCAAGTTGATTATCGCCTGGCCATTGCTATCAATAAATAGTACGTTAGGTTTCATGTTCTCCGTGCGCAATTTCCCTGAAATTGTTTGGGTGCGCTTGGTTTGTATATACCAGATAATGAGTAATTAATCAATGATACAAGCCTATAATCATTGTTTAATTGAAATAATTCTGCTAAGATCAGCTAACCATGAAACATATCTGGCAACCTACAACTCGTCCGATGATTGATGAAGTCGCGCTTACAGTGCTCGGCTCATATTCACGTACCAGTAGGTTTAGCCAAGGTGGTTTTACACGTCTCAGATAGTTCTCTTTCTTAGGTAGCAAAAGCGTCTTGGCCAAGCCGGCTAAGACGCTTTTTTAGAGTTTTACTGCGCTTTGTTCTTTGAGGATTTTGACATGAAAAAAATATGGTCGGATTCGATTACTCGTTCCTGTGTTATTACTGCTTTACTAAGTAAAGTAGGGGTAACCCTTGTCTTTGCGTTTTACGCAACATTTTTGCTACACAATGGTCTTAATCAACTAGGTGTTAGTTGGGTAAATTGCGTATTTTTCATCACTTTATTTATCTTTGAAATTCCTACGGGTGCATTAGCTGATGTAATTGGTTATAAAAAATCGATTGTCATAGCGAGTGTTATTAGCTCAATAGGTATGTTCGTGTACGCTGCTTCTCATTCGTTTAGTGGTTTTGCACTCGCCGAAGGTTTTGTTGCCTTTGGTGGCACACTCTACAGTGGAGCATTCTCGGCTTGGTTACATAACCAACTTGAGCGCGAAGGTCGAGTAAACGAGCAACGAAAGATTCTTTCATTAAGTAATATGTGCGATCAGTGTGCATGGCTGATGTGCGGCTTGTTAGGAATACTTTTAACAAGATGGGGTGAATTTTTGCCGTTTGTTGTGGGTGGATTTTGCTATCTCATATGTGCTGTCTACACAGGCATAGCAATGAATGAGATAAAAAGTGAAAATCAGCCACTCAAAAATGTTTTTTTGAAAGTTCGAGTTGGTATGAAATACGCTCGAACACATCAGGCAATTCGCACACTCTTTCTTGTTTCACTTGTCCAAACAGCGGGAATCGTTGGGGTAAATACACAATGGCAGCCGCGCTTTGAGCCTTTACTGCCAAGTCAGATTTGGATTGGTGGATTAAGTGTTCTTATGCCTCTTGGTGTACTAACTGGTAATTATATTGCTCGTCACCGAGAAATACATGATTCAGGTAAGGTGATAGCGGTATCTGAATTGACGATTGGATTAGGTGTTTTAGTGGCGGGGTTTTCCCATTCACTTCCACTTATCTTAATTGCGTTCGTGGTGCACGAAGTTGGGCGTGGATTTTATAATCCCGTCAAACAAGCGTTCCTGAATCGCTGTATTACAGATAGTGAAACCCGTGCAACTGTCATTTCCTGTGAAGCGCTAAGTCGTGACATAGGAGGAATGATTGGTAATCCAATTACTGGTGCCATTGCACTCCACAGTTCAATTCCGATTACTTGGATGATTTGCGGAGTTGCTATCATTTCTGTCATTGTCGTTATTCCTGGCCGTCTCCGGTGTTAACCTGAGTGGTCATACTTGATTGCCGATCACCTATAATGGGTGGTCGGCATTTTTCGTAGTGTTGTAATTTTAGACGTTTTTCTTGAAACTAGGAGTATGACAATTATTGAACAAGAATTTGAAGCTGTTTTTAGTAAGGTAAATGCAAATAAAAATCCTGTAACGATGCAGGAGTACGTTGAGTACCTTGCAGTAATTTCGGAAGCGGTTGAACGGTGTGAGAAGTTGCTCCTCTATTTAGCAACAAATCCGGATCGCTCGGCAGATATGCTGACGTATTTATTCGAGTATAAACAGCTGATTAATTTGCAGCAGACAATATCGGAACGAAAAAGTGAAGCTCGGGCGGCTGAAATTTCAGCAAAAGTGCATCCTCCGAAGAAGTCGCCTTGGTGGAAATTTGGTGCCTAGTCTAATAGCAACTTCCGTGTGAATTCTCGCTGTCTATGCTAAATGTAACTGGTAGATTTTCGGTGTTCTTTACGCGGTTATCAGGACCTAGAAGAATGTAACAGGATCCAATTTCTGCAATTGCTGGAGCAATAGTAATTGGTGTGTTCGCTGACTTGGTTCGTTCGTCAAAATCAGCTTGAATTTGCTGATGGTCGTTATTGGGTACCATATATATTTTTTGAGGATTGCGCGCCTCAATAGAGTAAAAAACATCCTCAAAACCACTTGTTGCAAATGCACCGGTGGAAAGTGCTGGGTACTTGGTGAAATATGCAGTTACGTATAGTGATGTTTCAAGTGTAATAAGTACAAGTACTCCGATTTTTGCCACTGTGCCCCAGCGTTCAAATAACCAAGCGGCACCGTATCCAGACAGAATCACAAGCACAAGTCCTAGTAATACACTGCGTAAGCTGTGTGCTGGTGTGGTAATTGAAATACTGAGCACGACAGCAATACCACAAAGAAGAAGGAAAGTAATGTAGTGTGGTGCTTTGCGTTTCCAGATTTGGTACGCGTACACTCCTAATGCAATACAGGCCAAGATTCCTGTGGTATAAAAAAGCTCTCCCGCCAATCCGGTATGATTGCGAATGGCAGTATCACCAATTTTAAAGAAGAAATCTCTATTGGTGTACGATTTGAAATTTTCAACAAACATGTGGAACTTATCATTCACACTTAGTCCTGGTTCAAAGAGAAAAGAAATGGTTTTGAGACGTGATGTAGCGGCTCCCTGAGTAGTGGCAGTGAAGTAAATATACGGAATAGAAGCAAGTAAAAAACCGCCGACACTTGTTAGCCACTGACGAAGGGTGGCCTTTTTTCGGTATACAAGAAATAGGGCTATGAAAAAGAGAAAACTGAGAATGCGTGAAGTTGTATAGGAATACACAGAAAACGCGAGTAAAAAACCACTCCAGAATATGTAGGTAGATTTTTTTGGTTGGGAATCTTGAAAGGCTCGATAAATGCAGAGTAGAGCCGCTGCAATAACTGGCAGTTGCGATACTACTTCAAAACTTATCCGCGACATATCAAAAAACCACGGTGTAAACGAACACGCGATAAGTCCGTAGAGTACAATCCAACGGTCTTTAAACATGTCGTTGAGGAGAACATACATAATCGCAAGGAAGATCATCATGAAAAGCCCACTGGTTGCGCGTAGTGCAAGTTCACTTGTGCCAAAGATCTTAAATACGCCAGCAACTGTATAAATGTAAAGCGGGTTTTTGTACTCACCAAAGGCCTCAAAGAAGATTGGGAAGTGTACGCCGTGCTCATCAATACCTGAGTGGGCGATTAAATCAGCATTTAGTCCGATCGAGGCTTCGTCGGAGTATAGGCCATGCGGAACGTAGGTGAGATAGGCGAAGTGGGCGAAAACCGACGCAAGAATTACACCAACGAGTGCGAGGGTGTACCAATGTTTGAATCGAAGGAGAAATTGTTTCATTCACTATATTGTACTAAATATTTGAACAGCTGACTTAGGGTTTTTGGTACAAAAAATGGGGATTACTTTATAGAGAAAGTAATCCCCGTTCGGGTTAGAGTTCACCGCTCTGGCGTTGTAATACAACGACTTCGAGTATGGGACGCTCGTGGAATTTTGCAGAGCAGTTTTTAAAACTGAGTGAAATCTCGGGATTAATCTTCCGGTCGATGTTCTTCTCGTTAAATTTCAGATTTTTATGACGTCGCTTGAAGCCTGTGAGGCTTTGAACGATAAATTCAACATGCTCCCATCCTTCAGCGTAAAACGTCTCAGATGGAGAGGGTAGTTTTAGGGCTGTAATTAAATACCCCTTGTAATTGATAGGGGTGCTGAGTTGAAAGATGCTGATCTTACGTCCATTAATGAGGGATTCATCGGCGAGATGGTGAGAGGATGATAAGAGTGTTTTAAGTTCTTCATATCGCTCAACCGTTTCGACTCGATAGCACACATGATCAATGCCTAAGATTTCATCAAATTTGATTCCAACTCCTTTGAGTGCAAAAACAGTCCTGGTAATAAGACTTTCGAGGCCACATTACCGTAAACTTCATAATGTAGAAATATAGACGAATTTCCCTAATAAATCAATTAGTTAAAGAAGGTCTACCACTTTTTACAATGGTAGACCGTGATTTCTTTAAGGTTGAGTTAATTATTTCTTGGATGAAATAACAGCTTTCATTACAGGCTTATTTTCATCATTCATACCGATGATTACAGTATCGCCATTTGAATTTGTGTACTGCAAATATTTGAGAGCCAGTGGTTGAACTGGGGTAAGGATAGTTGGTCCAGAGTTGGTAGTGGATTGGGAAATATTTACACCACCACCAGTGCTTAACTGGACTGCTCCTTGAGGAGTGGTGCCTGTAACATCGATTGGTGTTATTGTACCAGCTGATAAGGTTAATGCTCCGGATTGTCCTGTAGTTGAAACTGGTCCACTTGTTACATCTCCAGAAATTGCAGTTGCGCTTCCAGTAACCATAATTGACCCTCCTTCAGGAGGTGTACCTGAAGACATAGTGCTTGGACCATCGCCTGGAGCGCCAACAGACATTGAAATACTGCCACCGTCTGACTTTGAAAATGCATTCTGGAACTCTTCTTGAGAAATAATCTTGAGATCAGCAGCGCTCTGTGCCTCTACTAAGGCTTGTTCAGGAGTTCCGCCAAATCGTTTGTCGAAACTTGCAATTTCAGCCGGACTTAACTGACGAGCGGCTTGAATTGACTGAGTTGCCAGTTCACGTGCTTGAGCGTGTGGAGCGTATTTCTCATTAAAAATGGTATACCCTGCTACAACCACAACTGCGGTAATTGTTGCTATGCTACTGGCAATTTTGAGCGCTTTGGGAAACTGGGCCATACGAGTAATGAGTGAGTGAGTAGGTTGTTTAGAAAGAAGGGCTCGACGTAAGCGTTGGGCATGGAGAGGAGTATCAGGAACATCGACCTGAAGCTGCTCGAGCGGGTTTTCCGAAGAGTTATTCTTCATATGCTTCTTGTGGATTTAGGATGAGAAGTGGTTGTTCAGTAGCTATAATACTTTCTGGCTCAGATGGTTGCACTGCAGTGCGCAAAAGCGTAAGTCCGCGTGAGATGAGTGATTTTACCGTTCCCTCACGTTTGTTGAGTACATCTGCGATTTCAGCAATTTTCATTTCCTCAAGAAAACGTAAGGTGAGCACTTCTTGATAATGGATCGGAAGAGTCTTAAGTGAAATTAGAACAATCTGGTACTGTTCGTTTCGAACTAACTGGTCCTGCACTGCAGAAATTTCTGCAAGAAGGTCGGTTGTGCTTGGAGTTTCAAAACCGTGATCTTCAAGCATTTGATCTAATGAAATCGGTGTTCGCTTTGATCTTCGGTAATGTAGTTTAATTTCATTTCCTGCAATGCGGTAGAGCCAGGGCTTTATAGATGTCCCACGCCAAGTAAATGACCTAATTCCACGGAGGGCTTTAAAGAACACTTCTGAAGTAATATCTTGCGCAGTGCTTGCATCACCAGTGCGTTTAGCAATGTAGCCAAAGATTGGAGCGTAGTACGTATCAAAAAGCGGGCCAAAAGACGAGGGGTCTTTCTGAGTAGCTTCGACACATTCTTTTTCTTGGCTCAACTCCATGGAGTGTATTACGTGGTATGTATTCTATAACACATCGTTTCATAAAACGTTGCAGTGGTAATTAGTACGTGGATTGGCTCGAGTCAGAAATATCATATTTTGTATTCGAATTTGTGACCGTAACCGAGCAAACTTCATTCGCATTTTCACCAAAAATGTTACAGTACTGTTTGCCCTGACTTTCGACCAAAACTGAGTACGTGCCAGCAGGAACCGAAAGAGCGTATGCACCACTCGTATCACTCATAGTAGTTGCGACCAGTGTTCCGGCGCCAGGTACGAGGTCAGTCCCGTCCATATCTGAATTACTGAGTGATTTGTACACATATACTTTCCTGGTTGGATGCGTGGTAACACATGTTGATACACCTGGCATGCAGTTCCCAGCGACCACTGAGACTATTCCTGAGATTCCAACAGAGATAGTAGGTGTTGGTGTGGTAGTGGGATTTGATGAAGTGGTGTCAGGTGAGTAGTGTATAAACCAGAATAAACCCGATCCAAAGGCGAGTAATAAAACACCTGCTATTGTGAGTGCGATTTTTGGGTTGGTGTGCGGCATCATAGTTGAAGATACTGACGAAGTATTTACGCGAGTTTATGTAGTGATTCTAGTTTACTCCAGTATTTCTTAACCTGCTTTTCAATGTACTCAACTTCATTAAATTCTGGATCCGCAAAAGCCCGGATCGAAAGTTTCTCATTTGTGAGTGTGGCCAGATAACAGGTTAGCCATTCAATAGAAATTAATCTTGATACTGTTTTTACGCGCGTTAAAATCTCAGGACTAACAGTACTGCGTTCAAGGTAGGTTTCGAGGAAATACGTTTTATCCACTTCAGAGATTCCAGTAGATTGGTCGTGATCCAGAAAATCAACTACGAGCTTGCAAGGGTCATCCCAGCCAAAATATTCAAAATCGAGAAACGTTGCAGTACCGTCTGGTTTGAACACCATGTTGTGCGGGCCAAAATCTACTGGTGAGAGGCGCATATCCTTTTGATCAATTGGTTTGGTCAGTTCTTCATGTGTGTACTGGTGAATAGCTTCGCAAACCAGATCAGAGATTGTGTGCTCATACCCAGAATTACGTAACTCCTGAATATTTTCAGATGTATGTGCACGCTTGGAATCATGTTTGAATTTTTCAACGCGCGCTGTGATATTTTTGATGTAATCCTGAAGACATGTGCAGGCTGAAACCGCTGGCATGAAATACTCAGAAACGGTATCTGGTTGTATGTCTTGGAGTTTGAGAACGAAGCCTAGCATTTGGTTAAGGTCGTCACGTGTCAGATTTTCTGCTGACTTCGTAATACCATCCTCAAATGAATATACTGCGTAGTTTAACGTATCATCTTTGAAAAATGCCTCAGGAATATTTAAAAATCCATGTGTTCTGAGGTATGAAAAGGCCTGAAATTCACGCTGTAATCGCTGCCGATTATCGTGAGTTGTGTATATTTTCAGGAGAAGATTACGATTACTTGAGGAAAGTTTGAAAAGGCGGTTATTTCCACCAGCTTTTATTTCTGTTGATGACTCAAGAATAAATCCGAGTTCTGTTTTAAGTCTTTGTCCAATTACATTTTTTAGTTCGTACATTTCAGAGTATTGGAAACATGGTGCTGGAATCTTCAGTTACAACAAATTGCCCATCATACCCTCGATGTTTGTATGGTTCGCCCAAATTTCCACCACCACGCCACCAGATTTTGTCTTTTGAACATTCATCTTGCCAGAGTAACCCTTCAGTCTCAAAAAGTCCTGGTCTTGTGAAGAAATTATTGCGAAGTGAGGTGTATATCCAGAAGTAATTTGAAGGAGTTGCAAAGCCAAGTGCATCTTCTGAGAACGTGATAGCCTGAGTAGTCGAGTTTGTTTCACCGGTAATTAACCGGGCCCGATCTGTGATCCACTCATTGCGAATTTCAAGTGCATTAAGCGGAATTCCATTTTTGAGATAGTGCAGGGTATTTTGTGGGTCAACCACATACCACTTTTTAAACTCATTGGACCAGATATCTACAACGCCATGGTGGTGGTCCTCTGTTTCTTTTTTGTGGTCAAAGTCGACACTTAATTTGCGCGCTTGCCAGCCGAGCGCTTGCGCACATTGGAGGAATGCAAATGCGAACTGTGTGCACCACATTGGATTGCCAGCTTGAGCATCGCGCAGAATTTCAAGAGCTGATTCGTTGTAGTAATCCCGTCTTGGTGTTCCTTGGGGAATATAGCCGTGGAGCCATTCTTTGAGAAGGAGTTGTTTGTCGAATTCTGATTTTCCAGTTTCAACTATTTTTTCTAACTCGAACTCTTCACGAAGTTCGGTGAGTTTTGGGTGTGACAAATTTTCCCACTCAAAGTATGTCATGTTCATTTAATAAAACTGTAGCAGATTTTTTGAACATTTACGGCGGTTCATTATTACTAAAATAAGCGTAATCTAAACGTACAAGATAAAAATTGACTAAAGAAGGCACAAACGCCATGAGTCTAAACATCCACCCAATAATAGTTCACTTTCCAGTTGCGCTTTTGACACTATACGCACTGATTGAGCTCATTCCATTTGCGGTTGTACGGAAAAACAAAAGTGTGCAGGTAATAAAACTTTTCCTACTATTTATTGGTGAGATGGGGGCGGTTGCAGCTGGGCTTACTGGGAGTTTGGCAAGTCATGGTTCAAAAACAAATCCCGACATTCGCTATCCTAATGTAATCCATACCCATAGCGCATTTGCCCAGTTAACCTTTATAGTTTTTGGACTGATTACTCTCTTGTACATTTCACAATTATTAAATCAATATTACAAAAAAGTGAGTGTGCCAGAGCTGATTGTAACCCTTAGTACGTATTATTGGGTTTTGGCACCTCTTGCGCTTATTGGAATTACTACACTCACGATCACGGGTGCACTTGGAGGAGTAGTGGTATATGGGCCAGATCTTGATCCGTTCACTCACTTCGTTTATCAGCTCCTTATTCACTAGCCACGTTTTCGTCTAAAAACTTTTTTAGGGCAACGAGATCTTTTGTGTGTTCGTTATAGTGATGTGCAATTATTCCAACTGATTGAGCGCTTTCTACACTGGCACTGTCGTGTTCAAAGTATATGACGTCATTTACAGAAAGATTTTCTTCTTCAAATAACATTAGGAAGTAATTTGGATCTGTTTTTAATGGGTTCCGCTGCAGTGTGAATACTTTGTATGAAAGTTTGTCCAAATTATATTTACAAAACATCTCCAGTGGTGCGTTACTTACAACAAGCTTTGGGTTTGGGTACGATTCAAGGAGATTAAACATTTCATGGTTTAGCTCTCCGGTTTCACTTACAAGGGTGTACACTGCGTCAACGAGTATGGTTTTCATAGTAATGTAATAGGTTATGCATCTTATTCGAGTATAGAGGATATTCGTTCGTAAGACAGTCATTTTTAAGTCGTGATACTATACCTATATGTTCCTTGCGTATATCGTCATATTTTTTGTTCTGATCGTTGCATATTCCTGGTTAATTGAGCCTATGGCTTTTAATATCCAAAAAATTAAAGCACACGTTCCTGGTAACAATGCTCGGGTGCTTTTCATCTCCGACTTTCATATGGGTAGGGGAAGGTTTTGGTTCCGATACACACTACTCTTGAGAAAAATTATGGCTGTGCAGAATGAAAATGCGTTGGATGCCATTTTATTAGGTGGTGATTATCTTGATTTTGATATCCGATACCTGCCTCAGCTAGAAAAATTTGTTGAGGAACTGAGTAGATTGAATGTCAAAATGTACGCAGTGTTGGGTGATCATGATCATAAGAAAATTGATCCTGAACTCATACGAAACGCACTGCGGAAGCATAACGTAGTAGTTCTAGAAGATGAGCTCGTTGATTTAGGTTCTTGGCGGTTATTTGGTGCTAAAGAATTGCGCTTTGATGTCGAATACGATGTCAAGAAAAACGGAAGAAATGTGCCAGATGGAACACGTGAAAAAATCCGTAATCGTGTGCGCGAAATGAATCCTGAGATTGGAGGTACTCCATTAATTGTAATCTCACATAATCCAGACGCTGTGTATTTTCGACAGATTCCAGCCGAGTCACTTGTGATCGCAGGTCACACACATGGAGGGCAGATTTGGCCACTAACGTGGTTTGGGTACCGAAGCTGGAAATTTGTTCCCGGTGGTACGTTTGGGTCTTGGTCTGGGCGGTGTGAGATTGAGAAGAAACAGTTAATTATTAGTAATGGAGTTGGGTGTTCTGCTTGGCCGTTGCGATTAGGTCGTCGGCCTGACGTGTTGGTGGTTCAGATCTCGGGGTAAGTAAGATAATAGGTTATCTATAGATATAGGTGTATAGTGGCAATTTAGCCTCCTGTACATTAAATCCCCCCAAAGGACACAATGGAAATTGAACGAAACATAGTTCACCAGAACCCTCAGACAGGTAGTTCGGAAGCTACGCATACTCAAGAGCACGTACCTTCACGTGCAGCAGTTAGTGAGAAGCAGGCAATTAAGGCAGATGCCTATGTATGGTATGTCATCGGCGTGATAGATGTACTCCTCGCGCTCCGCTTCGTCTTTTTATTGCTCGGAGCACAGAATACAGGGTTTACCTCGATTCTGTATCAGGTTAGTTACCCGTTTGTGGCAATGTTTAAAGGGATTTTTCCATCACCGGGAAACTCAACAGGGTATTTTGATACGTCGGCAATCCTTGCGGTAATTGTATTCCTTTTGCTCGGATGGGGAATTGTTTCTCTGATTGATATTACTAAACGCAATCGCGCAGCTTAACAGGAGATATTATGGGATTATTACTTTGGATACTCTTTGGTGCATTAGTTGGGTGGGCAGCCTCGGCAATTATGGGAAGTGGGCAAGGATTGCTGATGGATATAGTCGTTGGTATTTTCGGAGCCGTCATTGGTGGCTGGATTATGTCGCTATTAGGATATGGTGGTGTGTCAGGGTTTGATTTGTACAGCTTTATTGTGGCACTGATAGGCGCACTTGTTCTGTTTGTGATTGTACGAAGTTTGCGGAAGAGATAGGAAGAAAAGTATTGTCATAAATATGACTGCATAAATGGACGCTCTCAGAGCGTCCATTTTTAATAAAGAGGAAACCCCGGACGGGGACTCCATCGGAGTCCGGGGATGAATCGTCCCTTTCTTAGCAGAACGTGCTCGCGCGTTCTGCTAAGCTGTGCTCATGAGACTCCAAAAACTTTCACAC
>CAILIB010000012.1 GCA_903834195.1 uncultured Candidatus Berkelbacteria bacterium
AGGTTCGTATCTACCAGCAGGGAAGTGGCAAAATTACCGTTAATGGTAAGGCTGTAACACCTGTTGATGATCTTCTCTATCTTGCACCACTCAAGCTTGTTGGAATGTACGGCAACACCGATATTTCAGTTAAGGTATCTGGCGGTGGATTCCACGGTCAAGCAGAAGCTATTCGTCACGGTATTGCACGCGTGCTTGTAGAAATCGACGAAGCATACAAAACAACTCTCCGTAAAGCAGGGTATCTAACTCGCGACCCTCGTGCTCGTGAGCGCAAGAAACCAGGTCTTAAGGGAGCTCGTCGCGCTCCTCAGTGGTCAAAGCGCTAGGTATACTGTATTTTTCCTTGTCCACTAACTCACTTCGTTCGGACAAGTGGACTACAGAAAAACACATATACCCGCGCTTAACACACACATATGGCTCAACCCGGTATTCGCGCAACACAGATTGCTGATCTCATCCGAGATCACCTCGCTGGTTGGATACATCGTGATTTTACCGGGTTTTTTGTATCCGTAAATCAGATTACTCTGAGTCCTGATATCAAGAATGCTACAGCCTGGATAACTGTCTACCCTGAAAATAAACAGACAAGTGTACTACGTGATCTTAAAAAGAATTCACGAAAGTATTCTTCAGAGCTTCGCAAAGTTATTCAACGACATAATGTTCCTGTTCTAGATTTTGCAGTAGACACATCTGCAGAAGATGAAGCACGCATCTCTGAGCTACTCAAGTAAGTCGGCATCTGCTATTCTTGAAAAAGGGGAGATATGCCACATAGAGTAATACTTTTTTTAGTTATAGCAGCAGCAATTATTAGCTCAGCGCAGCTCATATCTGTTGTACTAAGTACTTCACCATACACAGCATCACAAAGTGTGCTCTGGGAGTTTTATGTATCGGCATTTATCTCATCTAGCTGCATTCTAGGAATGATAATTCATGGAATTCGTGTACGTTTTAACAAAGTCCATCTTCTATCAAACCTTTTAACATCACTGCGACAGGCTGCGCTTATCACAACTGTCATCCTACTTTCACTTTTCTTTAATACACTTAGCATCCTGAAATTATGGGATATGATCCCATTGGTTCTTGCCGCAGTCTTAATTGAATTTTTCTTCCAAGCTGAAAAACGTCCACACGCACACCTCGAATATGAAGAGTAACTATCCAGAAATCAACGAAATCCGTGAACTTGCAATTACGCAAGCTGCTTTAGGTATAACTTCCGAACTTCGTGCAGCATTTATCGGTAAAGATGGCCATGTTCCAACGCTCATGCGAAGCATTGGACAGCGCACTGAATCTGAACGGCCAATTTTTTCAGAACAAGTAAAACTTCTAAAACAAGAGCTCGAAGATCTTCTAAAATCGCCAACAAAAGAACAGCCTGCTGAACATATTTCAGTTGATATGTCTGTTCCAAGTCACCAAAAGCGATACGGTAGCATTCACCCAATTTCTGCAATGATCGAAGAAATGGTTGGCATATTTCAAGATCTTTCATTCGAAGTCGTTGAGGGGTCGGAAATTGTTCAAGATGCAGAAAACTTTGAATACCTGAACATGGGTATCGATCATCCAGCACGAGATGGTCATGATACGTTCTATATTAATGATTCACTCCTTCTAAGAACCCAAACTACCGCTGTACAGGTACTTGAAATGCGTAAGCGATTTAAGGATGGCAAACTGCCAATTCGTGTTGTTGTCCCAGGTAAAACCTACCGCCGTGAAGCTGATCAAACACACTCAGCCATGTTCCATCAGATTGATGCTGTGGTTGTAGATACTCAAGCAACGTTTGCCGATCTACGAGGGACGCTTGATTACTTTGCTAAACGATTATTTGGTGATCAAGTTGAAACACGTTTTCGACCTCACCATTTCCCATTTACTGAACCAAGTGCTGAAATGGATATTCGCTGGAAGGGCACAAGTGCCATCGAAGGCAAGCATACACGTTGGCTTGAGATGGGTGGCTGCGGAATGATTCACCCGGATGTTCTTCGCCGTGCTGGCATAAACCCTCGTATTTACCAGGGGTGGGCATTTGGTATGTCTATTGAGCGCCCAATTATGGTGCGAAATCATATTCCTGATTTAAGACTTCTCTACGCAAATGAAGTACCTACACTAGAACAATTCTCACGAAACTCATGAATCTCGCTTATCGATGGCTCCAAGATTACGTTAAGACCACTACGCCACCCGAAGTACTCGGTGAGAAGTTTCGTATGACTTCATCTGAGTTCGAGGGGGCAAGTTATGGGTACTCAATTCCGGAAACTGTTGTTGTAGGAAAAGTACTAACACTTGTTCAGCACCCAAATGCCGACCGACTACGCGTAGCTACAATTAACACAGGAGATAAGATTCGAACTATTGTGTGCGGTGCACCAAATATTGCACAAGGACAAACAGTTATTGTAGCTCTACCTTGCACAACTCTTACTTCTGTTTCAGGCGAAGTAATTACGATTAATACAGCTCAATTACGCGGCGTAGAATCTGAAGGAATGGTTTGTGGAGCTTCTGAACTAGGTATTCCAGCTCCTGCTGCGGGTATTATTACTCTTCCAGACACACATGTTCCAGGAACTCCTGCTCAAATCGCTTTAGAGATTTCAGATACCGTTCTTGATCTAGAAATTACTCCTAACAGACCAGATTTACTTTCATATTTTGGACTCGCCCGGGAAATCGCGACATTCGAGAAACTTCCTCTTTTGGATTTTCCCATCGCATCGGTTGAACAAAATGATTTAACCTCAGTTTCTATTGATGCACGTATCGAAGATGCTCGACTTTGTTGTCGCTACAGTGCACTTGCCTTCGAGATAGATACTATCGAACTCTCGCCATGGTGGATGCAGGCCCGCCTTCTTTTAGCTGGAATGAAGCCGATAAACATAGTCGTCGACGTCACCAACTACGTCATGCTTGAGCTTGGTCAACCAATGCACGCATTTGATCTCGATACACTTCCACAGCCTAAACGACGTTCTCAACCTCTTCTAACTGTTCGTACTGCTGAAAAAGGGGAAACACTTGCATTGCTTGATGGCAGTACTCGCACCCTCGAAGAACACGACGTAATTATTGCAGACAGTGACAATATCGCCATCGATCTTGCTGGAATTATGGGTGGAAAATCAAGTTCAATTTCAGATTCTACGCGCAGGTTTTTCCTAGAGTCGGCAACATTTGCAGGTGGAGCAATCCGACGCACTTCACGTCGACTTGGTATCCGTACAGAAGCTAGTATGCGCTTTGAAAAAGGTCTCGACCCTGAGATGACAATAACTGCACTAAAACGAGCAGCGTACTTGCTTATCCGTTATTCGAGTGCAAAAATCTCTAGCCCTATTGAAGATACATACAAGCGTGGACACGTAGCTCGTGAACGTATTCACGTTAGTTTTAACCACATCCAAGAACTTTTAGGAGTTCACATTGGCGCAGCTGAATGCCGTAGCATACTTCAAAAACTCGGTTTTCAGCTACCAAGCTTCACTAAGTCAGGGTTTGATGCAGTAGCACCAAGTTGGCGTGCAGATATTAAAGAACCAGAAGATGTTATTGAAGAGTTAATTCGAATCTGGGGATACGATCGCATACCAAAGACTCTACCAAGTGGCACCATTCAACCACCAATGCCGAATGGTCGTTTTGAGCTACGCAAACATATTCGACATTCACTTGCTCAACAGGGTGCATACGAGTTTGTAAGCCAAGCTTTCACTTCAGCTCGCGCAGTAGAGCTCGTTGGAATTCAGCTCGAGACAGCAATTAAACTGCCGAATCCTCTTTCTAAAGAAGGGGAGTACATGCTCCCAACCCATGTGATTCCTTTTCTCGAAAGCATAGCTGGAACTAATCAAGAATATATTCCACTTTCTCTCTTTGAAATTGGTAAGGTATTTTCTAGTCCTCAAAAGGAAAAAGAGCGCCTCAGCATTTTACTACGTACTCAGGATCGCAATGAGCACATAGTACGAGATGGTAAAACCACATTAGAACGTGTATTGCACGCAGCTAATATACAGAGTAGTGCCACATATCAAGCAACCAAGAATGCTCCGGCATACCTAAGCCCAGAAGCAGTGTCTGAGATTTGTATTAATGGTGTCGCTATTGGATATCTCGGCTTCGTTCGTCCCGAATTGGTTTCTCTCTATAAGATTCGGCGTGGTAAATCGCTTTTGATGATAGAAGTTGATTTTGACCTGATTGTAGCACTTGAGTCTAGCCAACAATTCTATATACCA
>CAILIB010000013.1 GCA_903834195.1 uncultured Candidatus Berkelbacteria bacterium
GTTTTTTGTTATCATTTATATATGAAGCTATTCCTATCCTCCACGTCAGTCCCCGGTCTTCTCAAAGAAGAATTTTGCAAGCTGGTCGGTAAGCAACCCGACAACATTCGCATTGCCCTCTTTGAAAACGCAGCCGACCCATACCACAAAGAACGGCACGGGTTTGTTGAGAAAAATTACGAAGAATTGCGCGCAGCAGGCTTTTCGATAGACCGGTTTGACCTCCGCACGTTTATAGGAAAAACAGAAACTATCATCACTGAACTTTCACCATACGACGCCATTTGGTTTGGAGGTGGTAACACGTTTTACCTGAGATGGCTGATGCGGGAATCGGGTTTTGAAACAGTTGTCAGGGATTTGCTGGGATCTGAAAAGGTGTACGCCGGCGGCAGTGCTGGGGCAATAGTGGCAGGCCCGATACTTAACCACTTCGACGCCGCGGATGATCCCAATGACGCTCCGAGCATTATCTGGGAAGGCCTCGGACTAGTCGATATTATCCCACTCCCCCACTGGAACACTCCTAAGTTTCAAGGAGTACTCAACGGCATCCGAGACAATCTTCTACCATACGGCAAAGAGCTTGTGCCGATTACCGATGAACAAGCTATCATTGTAGATGTAGATAGATGGAGAGTCTCACCATAATGAACGTAAAAGTATTCGCCGTAGGAGGATGCGTTTACTTTTTAAAGTTGGTTTTTGAGTTGAAACAAAGGCTAGACCACGCAAATACCTTACTTTAACAAAAGTAAAGAATGAAGTGCCAATATGCAAATAACAAAACTTCATCAAAAATATGATGAGCTGCAACTCATCCACGGAGACGCAGCGCTCACGTCAATTTATGGCGCAGGATGTGTAGAGCATCCAAAAGTAATGTTCATTTTTATGAACCCAACGGGCAGAAATATCTCAGCCTCAAAAAGCTGGAATGGCTTACGAGCTCCGTGGCTAGGAACCAAAATCGTGTGGAACATCTTTTACGACGTAGGATTCATTTCTCTTGAGCATTTTACACAAACCCAAAGCCTGACCTCAAAAGAATGGACTGAGAGCTTTGCGAAAAGCCTCTACTCAGAGCTGGCAGAAAATCGAGTATTTATTACCAATTTGGCGAAGTGCACCCAGATAGATGCACGCCCGCTAAAAGATAGTGTATTTAAGGACTACCTTGAGCTCATGAAAGAAGAGATATCAGCAATTAATCCTGAAAAAATTATTACCTTTGGCAATCAGGTAAGCTCAATACTTCTCAATACGTCTATATCTGTGAGCAATTATCTCAACAATGAGCACGAGACGATAGAAGTTGATACAACCATCTTCCCTGTGTACCCTGTTCATTATCCAGTGGGGCAAGGCTTGAGAAATATGCCTTTATCAATTCGTCGGATCAGGTATATTCTTGGGGTGTAATCCAGACCGTCACACGCGCACGGAAAAACCAAGAATCAAAATAAGCTGAACGGAGTAAATCTACAAATTATCGCCCCATCCTCACTATGCCCTATCTAAAATAGCCAATACTATTACACACCAACTTTCTGATAAAGACTTTTTTGCATATTGAAGAAGAGTGATCGAATATGTGCCACTCCTCCAAGCAGGGTTTCAGCATCAGAGATAGCTTGATATTTCAGATTCAAGAGTTGTGGCAATTTTTCTTCATCAAGCTCCTCTACCCCTCGCTCAATATACTTATTCAAGACAAATTCCAAGAATTCATCTTGCTTAGGAGTAAGGCCATGCGTCATAAGGTCAAATGTTTCTGTCACCCGAGCTTTCCGTGTAATCGGTTGCAGCGCAAACGCAACATAGGCCAAGACATCAAATAGATCACTTTCTTCCGCCGCTACTAACTTCTGTAGCTCAAGCAATTGCTCTCTAGCATACCCGTGATCTGCAAGCTTCTCCAAGAAAGCCTTGCGCGTACCGGGGTTAGACCAAATATTCCGCAATTCTTCTTCTGTTTTGAAGAATTCAGGTAAAGTACCAAACATACTCTGAAGGAACTCTTCGGCGGACACAGGCTTACCATCAGCGCCCCAGAAAGAGGTTGAGATCATATGTTGAATTTCGCGCTCTTTGCCATCACGTAACTTCACCACAATTTTCTTTTTTGACTCATACCCCTCTTCGGACTCATCGTGAACTATAGGAATCTTTGGATCATGTGGCACGTAATCCACAGGTTTATCTGTAGTCTCATCAATTGGCTCACCATCCCATTCAGGATCAGAAAAGTGCTTGTAGGCATCGACGAAGTCGAGAATCGTGAAATACTCTTTTCCGTCAAAGAGCCTGGTGCCGCGACCTACAATCTGCTTAAACTCAATCATGGAGTTCACCGGGCGCATAAGTACGACATCGCGAATGTTACGCGCGTCTACACCAGTAGAAAGCTTCTGCGACGTAGTAAGAATGGTAGGGATAGTTTTCTCGTTGTCTTGGAACTCTCTCAGGAACTGCTCCCCACGCTCACCGTCATTGGCGGTTACTCGTACGCAGTAGTTTGGGTCCTTACTCTCGCTCATTTGGTTTACCAAGTCTCGAACCGCTGCAGCATGGGCCTGGTTGGCACAGAAAATAATTGCTTTTTCGTTCTGTTTAATCTCATCGAGCATGATGCGAACACGCTTCGCTTCGCGCTCCTTGATCTCAATGATTCGGTTAAAGTCAGCTTCTTCGTAGAGCTTCCCCTGCTCAACTTCACCCTCAACTACTTCGTCATCAGTAGTATAAACGTAGTCGTCCATCGTGGTCTTGATCCGCTTCACTTTGAACGGGGTGAGAAAGCCATCATTAATACCACTCTTGAGTGAGTATGTGTAGACCGGCTCGCCAAAGTAATGGTAGGTGTCTACATTATCCTTGCGCTTTGGTGTGGCGGTAAGACCGAGTTGCACGGCGGGTGAAAAGTATTCCAAAATACCGCGCCAGGTTGATTCATTCTGAGCTCCCCCGCGGTGACACTCATCAATGATAATCAGATCAAAGAAGTCTGAGGGATACTCACCAAAATATGGCGTGTCATTTGGACCGGACATAAAGGTCTGGAAGATGGTGAAGAAAATACTTCCATTAGTAGGAACACCGCCCTTCTTGGAAATGTCCTTGGGATTGATGCGGATGAGCGCGTCTTCAGGAAAAGCCGAGAAGGAGTTAAAGGCTTGGTTAGCTAAGATGTTGCGATCAGCCAAAAAGAGCACGCGTGGCTGGCGGCCATTCTTCTGCACATTCCAGCGGGCTTGAAAAAGTTTCCAAGCAATCTGGAATGCAATGAAGGTTTTACCTGTGCCAGTGGCAAGTGTGAGCAAAATGCGCTGCTTTTCTTCTGCGATAGCATCGAGTGTGCGATTAACTGCAAGTTCCTGGTAGTAACGTGCGGACTTGGTGCCGCCCATATCTTCAAAGGGAACGGCAGCAAACTTTTCTTTCCAAGCATTATGTTCGGAGAAGGTAAGGTTCCAAAGTTCGTCTGGAGTGGGGAACTTCTCAACCAATCCCTCAGTGCCTGTTTTGGTAGAGATTTGATAGACCTCTTTGCCGTTGGTGGCGTAGGTGTAATCAATTTGGAGCTTTTCAGCGTAGGCCTTAGCCTGACCGACACCTTCGGAATATCCCAGCTCATCAGATTTTGCCTCAACAACAGCAAGTTTTTGATTATTGTAGACAAGAATATAGTCAGCAATATCCGGTTTTACCCGCAACCCGCCTGCTTGAATTTTACCCTCGGTAATCCGAAACTCACGCAACACTTTACTACCATCAACCTCACCCCAGCCAGCGGCTTTGAGTTTTGGATCGATATATTCGGCGCGTGTTTCAGCTTCGTTCATAGGTATATAGTACTACAGCTCACCAGAGAATGCTTTGTGGAGGATGGACTTTTTGAGCTCTTCGAGGAGCGCTAGTTTTTGTTTGTAGACTGATTCGAGTTTTTGAGCTTGTTCGGCAAGAACATTAAGCTTGGAAACTGCCTCATCTTGCACTGCCCTTATAGGTAAATTGAACTCATATTCAAACAAATGATCACGATTCACCTTCGGCATACCAGCTCTCCCAGAACCCTTAATAGCGTAGTTGGTAAAATTCTCCGTTAGCAAGAGATAGTACAAATAGTCTCGGGAAATCACGCCCGTAAATGGATAGAGTGGATATATATCAGCACTACATAGACCAACGAAGTTGGGACGCACAACCTTCATAAGATAGGGGCGAATCTTGCTATAGAGGACCATGGTTTTATCAAAAACAAACTTACCTGAGATAAGACCCTCTTCTTTTGCGGTTTTCACCTCAAATATTTTCCCTGTCTTCGTCTCAATATTTCCACCGCCGATATGTGGCAGGTTAATAAATTGTAACTCACGAGGATCTACTAGTTTTGCAGAGATACCACACACCTCATCTAATTTTTTAGAGGACACGTTGCCCCTCGGATTTGAAAAGAACTTTTGCAATGTTGAATCAAAAAGATCACGAGAGTTTTGTATGTTTTTTTCAATATTTTCTTTTGCTTTCTCAATTTCAGATAAGGTATTTTTCAAAATCCCTGCGATTCTTTTCTGCTCAACAATGTCAGGCAAATATATATCCTTATTTAGTAAGCTTTTTATATCAAGGTGCGGAATTGCAGTGCCAGTCTTCTCTTTCGCTAGATCTACAACAGTATGTTCAAGAAAATATGCTAGATATTCTACGTTAATTGTTTCATCATGGACCAACTTTCCCATTGTCGAAGAAAGTATGCCCCTAGAACCAGAAAATATCTCCCCTGAATTCGATCCATCGCAAATAATTACAATGTCACCCTCCTCAACAGGGACGGATTTTTTATCAACACGCGACGCAAACTCTGCATCTGCGATACCTCTTAGATATTTTGCAGACAGATAAGGTAGTAGATCCGCACCACTATCTTTGAGTAAGGTGGGGTTTTTACCTTTAATTATCTTGGAGAAATCGCCTAGTTTTTTGAATATAAGATCATTCATTATCAGCAGCGCTAACTTCATTGATAATCTGGACAATCTTCTCAAAACATATTTTCAAAAACGGCAACACAAGTATATTATTCGGTAATTCCGCAATACCTTCAATGTCAAAAGCAAAGTTCACCCAGACAATTCTTTCTGTCTTTACCATATTATTTGCCACCGGTAATTGAGTACGAGGATCTATTGGTACACCCATCACACTCACCCCAGATCCAAATGTAACCCCTTGGCCCCAACTTACCGAACCTCCCTGAGGATGTGTAACTCGTGTTTCAATTACCTCAGTTCGCTTCTGCGGGATAAGAGTTATATGTTTTGACTTGTTATTCAGAATATTAAATTGACCAAGCCACTCATTTCCTTTAAAGGGCTGCCATTTCTCAAGAATTAGTTGAATACTAGCGGAGAAGTCCTTTGACCTGTTCTCAAAATCAGATACCCCATCACAAATTGGAAAGTTGTTTTTAGAAAATTTATGACTGAGAAAATCAAGTGAAGACCGTAAATTTCCAAGGATATCCTTAACCTCTACTAGTAACTCAGGAGATACAACCTGATTGTGGAGCGACTCGTTGTACTTAGCCTCCAATATTAACAGGGAATTTTCAACCTTATTTAGTAATGCATTGATATCTGTGTATGAAGTCAGGTTCTTCATATACTTAAATGACGAGTGACTCTAGTATCTTTCGAGCACTTGCGTCGAGTAATTTCATCTCCTCCAAAATAACCTTCGGCTCACGCATGGCAGCTTGACCACCCGCACTCGGATTCTTCACTGACAAATCAAATGTGCTCTGGTCAATGGTTGAAACATCCAGTGACCATGAATTCTCACTGTTGCCCTTCGTCTTCTGAAGCTCCACAAACTCAGCAAGATCCCTTTCATTCAAAGGATTAGTCTTCCCTAGGTTCCTGTCCAAGTTCAGTTGGTAGTACCAGACATTCTTAGTTGGCATACCTTTATCAAAGAACAGCACAACTGTCTTAACCCCAGCGCCAACAAAGGCACCGCCTGGTAAGTCCAGTACCGTATGCAGGTTGCAACTCTCTAGCAACAACTTACGTAATGAAACCGAGGCGTTGTCAGTATTGGAAAGAAAGGTGTTCTTAATCACAATTCCAGCCGAACCACCAGCTTTCAGAATCTTAATGAAGTGCTGCAAGAATAAGAAAGCCGTCTCCCCCGTCTTAATTGGGAAGTTTTGTTGTACCTCAGCTCGCTCCTTGCCACCAAATGGTGGATTAGCCAGCACTATGTCAAACCGGTCTTTCTCCTGAATATCTGCCAAATTCTCAGCAAGCGTGTTGGTATGCAGAATGTTTGGCGCTTCAATACCATGCAGAATCATGTTCATGATTCCAATAATGTAGGCCAGTGACTTCTTTTCTTTGCCGTAAAAGGTCTTCTTTTGTAGGGTTTGTACATCTTCAGTAGAAAGCTTACGACTCTCCTTGAGGTATTCAAAAGCTTCAACTAAGAAGCCTGCAGAGCCTACTGCACCGTCGTAAATCTTGTCGCCAATCTTAGGATTAACCACTTTGACAATGGTTTTAATCAGCGGACGTGGCGTGTAGTACTCACCGCCGTTGCGTCCAGCGTTACCCATATTCTTGATCTTGCCCTCGTAGAGATGTGAAAGCTCGTGTTTTTCCTCTTGGGAACGGAAGCGCATGCCGTCGACGATATTTAAAACCTCACGCAGGGTGTAGCCACTCTGAATCTTATTCTTAATCTCGCTAAAGATTTCGCCAATCTTGTACTCAATTGTGTCAGGACTTTCTGCTTCACTTTTGAACTTCTTGAGGTATGGAAAAAGTTGGTGATCAACAAAGTCTTTAAGGTCGTCACCTGAAAGTGTTTTGTTGTGGTCTAGCTTTCCTTCGGTGTTCTTGGGTGCTGCCCAGACTTCCCAGCGATACTCAGGCGCAATTATAGTTTTGTACTCTTTACCAGCAAGCGCTGCCTCAGTTGCCTTGTCCTGCTCTAAACCATCCAAATACTTCAAAAACAGTATCCAGGAAGTCTGCTCCACATAGTCAAGCTCACTGGAGGCACCAGCGTCTTTACGGAGAATATCGTCGATGTTTCTGAAGGACTGCTCAAACATAGTTCAGGTTTATTTTCTACTAGAGTAGCAGATCATTAATATACCTGCACCTTTATTAAATATTAATTAAAATTCCATTACCCACCGTATCCTCTAGTTTAACAACAGTGAAGAAAATATAGACCACTGAGCGCCTAATAAATAATAATTCATACTACGACCAAACCCTACACACATAACAAGATACAGTTCATAAGCTGTTGCTCAGTGAATTACTAGCTTCAAATATACAAAACCCGCATTAGTCTTAAATAAATTGTTACTGCAATATTTCGAAATGTTCAATTAGTTCACTCAGCACTCTAGTAAAAAGCAATCTGAGACCAGTTTCGTCCAAGCCTAATGAAATCATGGCTTTATCATAATTGTCTCCCTTACGATGCGCAGTACCTGCGCTGCGTACTGCCTGCAATCTGCGAAGAATGCTTATGAATTTACCTGTTTCACTAAAACCAATATTGGCCAGATATTCTTCAAGCAAACCGATAGGTGGGAGATCTACTTTACTTGGAGTAAATTGTTTTCTTAGCTCTGCGATATTAATACTCTCAATAACCACTTTACACAGTGAAAGAATCTGCTGATCAAATTCCGCTTGATTATCCGTATTGGGAATATGCAAACTTATTAGATGGTGGCTATCAGCCTTAGCTAAAGGCAAAAAAAGATTCCACCCTCTATTCTTTTGCCAATTACGACAGACATTCCTAAATACATGCTTAAACTTGAGATCCACACGCTCAGGATCAGCAAATTCTGCCATAAACCCCCGCCGCCATTCAACAACACTTATCCCGCCATCAGGTACAATATTAAATCGCTTCCAACGTTGTTGCTCCTTGTAGGGCAGATGTCCTAAGTCACCAAGATAGGCAATTACATGCTCGTCATGATTATTATCCATTCGCAAACCCCATAATCCATAACAACTTACATATCCATCTTGAACCTCATATTTATCAGGGTTGGAGTAATAATCACTTAGTACATCCTGACTAAAGAAAATGGGTGTCAGAAAATAAGGTCTTGTTCCATCACTTTCTTGCGCCATATCTAATAAGTCCGACTCATTACAAGTAAACAGCACTGGCTTACCGTTGGTATCAACTTTAATAATAAACTCTTCATATTGTTTTGGCTCACCTTCCCATTCAGTCAGATCATCAGTATCTAGACCAGAGATGATTTTCTTCCCCATAACCCTACCCAGTGTTTTTTCATCTCCCAACCCCAGATCAAAACTTACCACGCTAGCATGATAAAAAATATTATCACTCTTGTAATCTCGAGATTCAGCTTTAATACCAAGCTCATCCAGGGTAAGCAGTTCAAACCGATTATGCTCAAAGTACAATGCAAGAAACATATCTCTCGCTGTAAGATAACGCTTCATTAACCCGAGTTTTATCTCTATTTTTGAAGATGATTGCCGCACCACTTCTTCTTCGTCACCACTATCATCCACATAGATAAAAGTACCCCTCTTAGTAGGTTTCTCAAAAAGATTGAAGTAATGACGAAAATCTTCACATATTTCATGAAACGGTGTTGCCGCTCCATTAAAGTTCCTGCTAAATACGAGGGGCTCAATGCCATCATTGTCACTAAACCGAAAATAGGAAACATCACCTGTTTCCTTATTACGATATGACCATGGCATACCGCTGCCCAAACTAAGATCCCATGAGTAGTCGCTGAGAGCCCTCTGCTTATATCCCTTCGGGAGTAATGCACTATAATAAGTCTCATTCCCTCTGCCATCGGCTTCATTGTGCTGCCATACAATAATCCATGGCTCCTGCCCAAGCTTACTAGCGGCATAAGGATGAAAATCAATAAATTGGATTCTCTCAGCTTTTTCTTGTATTTCTTTGGTTGAAGGCATATTTTACCCGATAACGAACGAGTTAGTGAATTCCATCATACAATAAAAGATCTTCTCGCACCTTCTTAGTTAGCACATTTTCATCCAACTTTAGTAAGTGACAAGCGATTTACCTGAAAGTAAGGAGGGAATTACTGGTATTTACTAACAAATTTGTCCAAAAATTTTCAGCAAAGAGGCGATTATTTACTTCTTAAAGAAAAAGAATTGAAACTTTTGATTCCACTCAGCCTTTACAATACTTTTCCAGAGTAAATGAGCAGGGTTTACTAAAGTAGTAAGAGTCGTTCTACTCCCCCACCACAACACCTAACCCCCAAGAACCCCCTTCTACTTCCCAACAAATAATCCCCGCTCACTCAAATCACTCAAATACTTCTCACTATTATTCTCATACAATGAATCACCAACATACCTAGGAAAAACATGGAGATGATAATGCCACACATCCTGATCTCCAGCAGGCTCATTATGCTGCCGAATTGATACTCCATCACACCCATAGGCCTCTTTAAGCGCTTTTGCCACCTTCTGTGAAAAGACATGCACAGCCGCCAGAACTTTCTCAGGAATGTCATACAAATTCTCCGTATGCTGATTAGGAACAATCAAGATATGTCCCTTATTATTTGGCCACCAATGTGACGCCACGAAAGCTGTTAGCATTTCATCCTTGTACACAATGTCAGCTTGCTTCGTATACGGAAAGTCGCCCTCAATACCATTTACAACACAGCACAGTGGGCATTTGTAATCTTGAGGTTCGTGATTGTACATTGAATTCAATTATTAACAGCCGTCCAATCAGCATCCCCATGACCACCCGACAGAACAGCCTCATACTTCATCAAAACATCATCAAGAAGCGACGTATCAAGACTATCAGCCAACTCCTTAGCATAACGCAAATCTTTAGTAATCCATTCAACTGAAAAATTGATTGGATCAGGCTTCACTTGATAATCCCGCCAGGCAAGGTTTGTAGTAGTTCCACCTGGTCGCTCAGCCAAAGCATCACCAACAGCTTTAACATCCATTCCATTTTGTTCAGCAATTTTTAGCACCTCGCCAAGCCCTACAATATGTATCGCTTGAAGCATGTTGAGAAGCAACTTATATCGCATCCCTGAACCAGCTTTGCCAAAGTAATACACTTTCTGAGCAATTGCTTCTAGATCAGGTTTTATCTCTTCTAACTTTTTCTCATCTCCGCCGACCAATAAGATGAGATTTCCCGATTCTGCCCCTGCCCTACCGCCAGTCATCGGCATATCAAAAAATGTAAAATTCGTTTCATTACAGTGGCGAATGAGTTCATCTGTCCATACAGCTGAAAGTGTAGCGCAAGTAATTGCTACAGCACCGTTTTTGAGCCCAACAAGAATCCCGTGCGGACCGAGCCACATTTCTTGAGACGATTCATTATTAGCAGTTACTTCAAAGACAATATCAGCATCTTTGACTGCTTCTTTTGGAGTGATAGCACATTTTGCGCCTAAATCCTGCAACAGCTTTGTTCTGTGTTGATTACGATTCCAAACGGTGACGTTATAGCCGGCTTTTAGAAAGTTGGTAGCAATACCACTTCCCATAATGCCAGTACCAATTATTGCGATTCTTTTCATACTGATACTTTATCAGGAAAATGATACGCTGAAAGCATGAAAAGAGATAAATACAAATCTGCAAGAGGCGGCATATCACGAATGCTTTCTATCACATGTGCCGAATGCAACGCAGCAATTTGCCACTATCAAAAAGATGGTCCAGGAATGCTCAGACGTATGTACTTAGACCGCATGAATACTCACAATCTAACTACAAATGATCTCATGTGCCCCAACTGTAAACGACTGTTGGGAAGTTATATGATCTATGAAAAAGAGAATCGACCAGCATATCGTTTATTTGTAGGGAGTGTTAACAAGGCCATTGTAAAAGCAGCTAAGTAATTTTATGAACCTCATCAAAACAAAGTCTTTTGAACTAGCACTCTACACAAAAGGCGATCCAACCTCATCACAGATCGCCATTGTCATCCCTGGCAGACTCGATACAAAAGATTATATCCACAACACAAGCCTCGTAGATTCCCTGGCAGAACTTGGCTATTTTGCACTTTCCTTTGATCCGCCAGGAACTTGGGAAAGTAGTGGTAACATTGATCTGTACACAACAACTTCTTATCTGGAAGCCATCAATGAGCTTATCGAATATTTTGGTAATAAACCAACATTACTTCTTGGTCATAGCAGAGGTGGCACGGTAGCAACTCTTGCTGCAGCATCAAATCCGCTTGTGAACGGAGTAGTTACGATCATGGCCTCTATTGGCGCACCAACAGCACCAACAGAAGAGGCTATCAAGCTTGGCTTTCAAGTTTCCCACCGAGATCTTCCTCCTGGAACCATCGAGAGCAAAGAGCAAAAAACCTTTTCACTCCCAATCGCATATTTTACTGATGGAGAAAAGTATAATCCTATCGAAGCTCTTAAGAAAATTACCGCGCCAAAGCTTTTGATATACAGCCCGCAAGATGAATTCACTGATCCTGAAGCTGTGAAAGAGATCTTCAAGTCTTTATCTGAACCAAAGAAATTACATGCTATAAATTATGAACATGACTATCGTCTCTTCCCTGACGCAATAAGTGAAGTTAATCAAATTGTGAGTGAATTTGCCAAAAAAGGATTGTATTAACCCCTTAGCTCACCAAGTTCTTTAAGTAACAATGCATTATCTGTAAATAATACCGTCTGCATCCCCGCTTCTTTTGCCGCATCAATATTTACCTGCTGATCATCAATAAAGAGAACATCTTCGCAATTTACACTAATCTGACCCGCAATAAATCGATACGCTTCGGGATTCTTTTTATCTAAATTGAATTTTTGAGCACTGTAGATACCATCAAAAACTTTTACTAATCGTGCCCTACACACCGGAGTATCCTGAATAGTCTCTGTAGTAAACACAAACATTTGATACAAGGCATGCATCGTATCGGTATGAAGCCCTTTCAGTAGTTCCTCATTGAGACGAAAGTGTTGCCAAAAATCATACTCACCGTCCTTACCTAATTCACGATGCAATGAATTTAGACCACCATTGTAATTCTCATCTAGTGGAAAAAGAAGAGTGCGCGAACAGTCAAAAAGGAGTGTTGTGATCATACTGCTACTTTAGCAGGAAAATGCTAAGCTGGGAGCAGTAAACCTCAAACAAAATACATGGAAATTTTGTTTTGAATGCTCCAACATTTGATATCATTCACATATGAAATCACCAACATACCTTCCACTTACGAAAGACATGTCGGAAGATATGTATGCAGCAAATCATGGAAACGTCACAGATTACTTTCAGGATTTTTCAGATCAAGAAGCTGCTGATGCCTGGGTTACGCAAGCACTAACCGAAATTAACGCAGGTGAAAAAATTGAGTATGCAGTATACCTCGACAAACAATTTGCAGGGTTAATTTCCCTGCGAGACCTTACAACCTCAACGCCGGAGATTGGTCTCTGGATTTCCCCTCAACATCAAGGTAAAGGACTTGGAGTTGAATCAGTAAAATGGCTACTCGCATGGGCTAAAATACATCTACCCCATGCAGAAAAGCTCATATATGATGCAAAAGCACAAAATACTGCCAGTAACCGACTCGCAATTGCAGGAGGACTTTCTTTCGTAAAGGAGTATGTTGAAAGTAATGTAACATACCGACAATATATCTATCCCCTATCTTAATTATTCCAAACCCACCACTATGGAACTTCAGAGCCTCACCAACGGTATTGAAAAAGTCTCAGAAAAATATGCTGCTGAATTCTCAATTACACGAGATACAAATTGGTTTATTCTCAAACTCCAGGAAGAGCTTGGTGAGCTCACTCAAGCCTACCTCATGGCAAGTGGACAAGCTCGTCGCAAGAATAAATCAGATTTAGAACTTACAAAAAACCTGCACGCAGAAGTTGCAGATGTGCTTTGTCATACACTTTTGCTTGCAAAACAACTCAACGTGGATTTAGAAGCAGAAATTGAAGAAAAGTGGCTATCGAGAATTAAGTAGGTATATTAAATTCCAAACCTCACGCACTGTTATGATATACATCCCAACACAAGAAGACATCGAACGAGTAACAAGTAAAGAATACATTGACGCCCTACCCGACGTTGAAAATGGCATAATAGATAACGCCATACGAGAATATATCCTTGAAGTTGCAACACTTCCCAGACCCCTCCCAAGTAGTGAACCTGATCTCTTTAAAAAGGCACAGGCAGGAGACGACGACGCAAGAAAACAAATTGTAACAGGATACTTAAGTTTCGTGATAGCTATTGCAGATCATATATTATTAAAGCTGCACCAAGAAGCAAAGCCTGAAAAGCCGGCAGATGTCAGTTTACTTGACCTTATACAAGAGGGAAATCTCGGACTTACCCGCGCCGTAGAGAAATTTGATCCTGCTCACACTGTTCCATTTCCCCAGTATGCCACCTGGTGGATTCACCAAGCAATTAATAGAGGGCTAGAGCATTATGGAAAGTGTGTTACTAGAATTCCAGTAGAACTAATTAATTCCATCAATGATTATGTTCGAGCTGAACGAGATTTTCAAAAAGAGCACGGTCGCGAAGCTACCGACAGTGAGCTTTCAAAAATCTTGAGTATGCCGGTGGAAAAAGTAACAAAGATACGCACAATCTCCGAAGAAACAGTAGAAATGTAGCAGACAAAGGTTTGCTACATTTCTACCCAGCAGGGTTAATTCAACAAATAAAATAGGGACGGTCTCTTATCGAAACCGTCCCAGCCAAATTACGGACGAACATAAAATGTAATCCGGTACTTTTCAGCGTTATACAGCAGCATGGTCTTCGCGTTCGCCGAGAACGCAACCTTGGGAATATAGAATTCGTACGTTCCCAGCAGATAGCTCGGTTTGCCCGTTTTCATATCATGGCAAATGATAAAACCACCTACCGACTCACTGATCTTTAATCCTTTCGCCACCAATTCCTTAGGCTTACCCGTTTCGCATGTGACCACGCCCGTGAAGTCCGGCATGATGTCGATTGAATCAACGTTTGAACCCGTCTTGAACGAGAGATCGGCTTTCTTCTTCCCATTCCGCACATACCCAAAGTTGAGTTTGCTTTCTGAGTAGAATGGGCTGTCGATTTTACTAGGCGAAACCCAGACGATCCGGTTGCCAACCCGCTGACTAGCAAAGAGGTAATCCTCTTTCGTGCCATGCGGGTCAAATCCGGTTTTCACCCATGCCTTGAAGTAGTACGTCCCGTAAAACTCGTCATTGATTATCAACGTGTCACCAACAAAGCTTGTGATGGTGTCATCATGCAAGACATCTTCATGGCGAGTGTATTTAATTTTCCGAAGAAATTTCCCGGAGTGACCATCGTAGATATTGACGAGACCCACCTCACGGTTTGGCTGAATCGCGACGGCAAGCATGGTCGAGTCAGCAGAAAAAACAACCGATTTGATATCGTGCCAATCATCCTGACCAAGCTTCAACGTTAGCCGCTTCAAGATACCATGCACGGGATCGTAAAGATTGAGAACGTTCTGGTCGTCACCCTCCTTCCCATCCGTCGACGCCCAAGCTGCAACCTTACCGTCAGGAGCCAACGTTGGCGTGGACGCAAAGCTCTTGAGAGAGACCGTTTTAGGCAATGCCTTCCACGGGTTTGCCACCTGCGAAGTGGCAAGAATCGTTGTTGCCGCACAGAGTACGGTTAAAGTGCCGAGAAGTCTAAATTTTGACATGTCAATTAAACGCCCGTGAAGTCCGTGAACTTCAGCGTAAGGCAAGTGAGACTATACCACGTTTGGACAATTTTCTCAAGGCATAAACTACTCTACACAGTCATACTCCATCATATAGATGCCAACCGAAAAGTACTGTGTATACAGTAAACCAATCTTACTACCAAATTAATTAGTTATCACTCCACTTTTCAGGCAAGATTTGCCCCTCGTCATAATCACTATTCTCGTCATACAACACTTCATATCCACCTTTTTCTTGATTAAAAACTGCAATAACTGGATAGTCTGTGCACGCATTTAATACATGATAAAAAGCGTCCATATACTGTTGATCCATACCTCCACCTAAATAGACCGTATCTTCTCCATTGATCGCTAGAATTGGCAAAATCTCAGCTTTAACTTGCCGAGTAAACTCTTCAATATCAACATCGGACGTAACAGTACATTTAACAATTTCGATACGACGTTGTTCAAATTCAATCAATTTTTCAGTAACTGTACAGTGCAAGTTAGCGGTAGTAACTTCTCGAACCTCAACTTGTTCTTCAACTGGTTGAGCAATTCGCTCTAGTGGGTTAGAACCAAAACCTTCCATATAATGTCTATTGATCTGAATATATACTCAAAGCGTACCATAAATTGTCTCTCATACATTATGTGCAGCAGTTCTGTTCGAGGTTTCTGGATACGTCCTGAGATCTCGAAGTCACATTACCCGCCATTTTTTGCTATTGTTTACACATGAATATAGTAATCAGAAAAGCAGTTCCGGAAGATTTACCCGCCATAAAAGCAGGTCTCATTGACTCATGGACTGAACACGCTCGCAAAGAACCAGATCTTCTTGATGAAGAAGACATGCGAAATGTTAATGTAGAAAGTTACTACAAAGATGCTTTTGAGAGCGATGAAAGTATTATTCTCGTAGCTGAAGATGGAAACAACTTTGCAGGAATTATCCGTGCAGACATTAGTGAAATACCCCACTTTTATAAGCACAATAAAATTCTCTATCTTGATGACGTATATGTTTCACCCAAATACCGCGGCCACGGTATAGTTGGCAAACTAATTTCTGAGGTTGAAACGTTTGCTAAAGAACGCGGAATCAACCGAATTCAAGCCCGAGTTTATACCTATAATAGTGCGATGCAAAAAGCATTAACTAGAGCAGGGTACCATGCACCCCACTCAACTTGGGACAAAGTCATCCAATGAAGTTGAATAGTTCGTTCACAAAATTCAACATTCTTGCCGGCACAACACTTCTTTTAATTGCAGCCGTAGCAATTGGAGTCACAATCTGGAAGACAAAAACACCACCATCTGCCTCATTCCCAGCAATTGATACCAGCCAACTTACACCTGCTCAGCAAAAGATTGTACTCATTTTAAAGCAAGAATTTGATACTCAACCAGGTGGCACAAAGTACTCTCAAGGCGTCACCGAGCCGTGGTGCGCTGACTTTGCAAGTTGGGTATACAAAGAAGCAAATGTCCCCTTCAAAAATCCTAATTCAGGATCATGGCGCATACCTGGTGTATATACGCTTCAGGAATATCTTCAATCTGTCGGAAAGGTACGATTAGCTAACTCAGGATATACACCTAAAGTTGGAGATCTCATGCTGTATGATAATCCGAGCCCATTTGGTCAGCATACGAATATCGTTCTCAAAAATGACAATGGGGTTATTACTACAATTGGTGGCAATGAACCTGGTGGCATTCGAGTATTCGTTCATACAGATCCAGATAACGCTGGATTTATTGGGTATGGCGTACTGTAGGTGAAACGACTATATTTTTTTAAACAATCGGGTAGAACGAACTCCAAACCCCTCGTCCGCAAATAACTTCATTGCACTGTCACTAAAGGCCCACACATCAGTCACAACCTCATCAAAACCTTTTAAGCGCGACCACTGGTACGCAGCTTCTATAAGCATTTTTGCAACTCCTTTTCTACGGAACTTTTCTTGAACAACAACCATCTCAATTGTCGGATGAGTTCGAGGATACTGTAAATCACCTACTGAGACTTTAATTATCGTAATCATTAGCATTCCTGCAAGTCGATTGTCTTCTCGTGCAAAAAGAATGCACCTATTTTGATCCTCAATCAACTGCTTATAGCTAAGGCGGTCAAAAATAATGTGTTTAGGATTAATAAAGTAATCTGATTTTGCGTTGTAGTGGTGCTCCTGAAAAAGGTGGACCATTGTATGAAAATCTTTTAAATCAGAAATCTTTGCGGATTGAATTTCCATGTTCAGGTTTACTTTTTGCGTTCGAACGAACTTAGTATACAGACATAATTCGCTGAGTACATATACTCCACAATTCTAGTGACACACCATCATATATTTGATATTGTCCCATCAGCATCAAAAAAGATCTTAGTATAGATGCAGAATGATCTTTTACAACTTTTTTTGCCATAGCTGGGAATCCAGCCACGTCGACCGGAGGATCCAAATGATACAGAAACTAACTCCAGAAATTCACTTTATAAATCATTATTTAGGCCGTGATGGCGGCCCTCTTTTCAAAGATCTCAACGATATAATCCTGAGCGCATTTCAGTTTAGTACTGGCATAACAGCAAAACGTATCGTTTCCGACGATTCTGAAGAATTGATTCGGAGAATCATTGCATCATCCAATCCTATTAGATTAATCGTTTTGCAATGGGAAGGCATGCTGCACGATCTTGAGGATCTAAATACATTGAGGCAACTACCCAATTGTGCCGAGGTGCCTATCTTTTTCATGTATCAGTCAGCACTTTTCCCAGAAGGACTCGATTGTCTGGCGCCGTACAACCTGAAACCATATGCAACTCCACCAGAAGGTGCTGATATTAGTGATATTACACCAATAATAATGAACCTGGTAAAACCAGCTTTAACAAAGCTCACTGACGCAAGATTGGCAACCTTAGGAGAACACATCGATGACAACGATAACATCCCCTACCTGTTTCTCTGTTGTGCTGTCACATTAACGCACAGCACCCTCGATGGACCAGTAATTCTGCATTTCGCTGCATTTGTCAGAAATGGGATAATCGAAAAACTCGAAGCAAATGAAGCACATGGGTACACCTTATTCATTTGCAACGAAGACATTGCCGAACAATTCCTCATACAAATCAATGCAAGTGATCCAGCGAAACGTGTAATACAACAGTACAGAGGTAAATATGAATCACTTACGCTAGGCTCGGAAGTGGTCAAAGTAGTCTAACATTCCTAAATATCCCAGATGAAAAAGGGTTAAGGATTTTTGGAGCTCAGTAGAGAATTCTACTGAGCTCCTTTTTTAATACTAGATCTGATCAGATACACTACCCGAATTATGAATCACATCAAAATTACCAGACACAGTTGTATCACCATCCAAAATCTCTTCACTGTTTTTCTTTGAAAAAAAGAGAGTATCGCCAACGGAGATCGTCATATACGGGCCAGCACTTCCAAGATCATCATCAGTTATAAACACACTTTCAGAATCATCAAAGGAAGAAATCTTGAGTAACCGACTTCCATTTTCCCTGCGGACAATTGTACTTACTGAAAAAGCACCGACTTCCTCAAGTGTACCTAATTTCCCTTCATGTATTACACTGGATAAATTAGCATCAAGAGTCACTCCTACCTGAGATTCTGCAAGCAGTCTTCGTACTGAATTATCGCGTTTTCTCTCTTTTAAATAAGCTTGGGTCCGCTCAATAAGACTAGGCCGTTTTTTAGATGCAATAGGCAATTCTTGAGCTGGACCATCTAATGCTACTTTTTGCACAGGGTTATGGTCTATAGCTGCAAGTACTTCGCGAGCAGCTTTTAACCCCTGATGTACTGAAGTTACATCTTCAGTAGGCATTAATTGTGCTTCCTCAGTTTTTGTATATTCAAAAACCTGCTGAGTAGAATCACGCTCAAGATTCTTATCGGGCCTTATTCCACCCTCCCCTAAACGCATATCATTTTTCATTAATCCATCATAACTGATCTTTTTTGTACTACATAGTACCAAAATTCATATAGTAAAAAGAGTAGAGAACGGGTAGAGTTAAGCAAATGGAAAACAATATTACTCCCCTTTCATCTGCTGACTTTTCCACAAAATTAAGTGGACTTATTCAGAGTTCTCAGCATTTTCCACCGCTAGCTACAGCAAACATAGACGCACTAAATCTATACGTAGCCAACACTCAATTAGGTGACTTTTTGCTTGCTTCATATTCTTCAGGCGAACAAGTGGTAGAAACTGGCCACACCACCGCACCAGAAATCAAAAACAATCAAGAATATACCTATTCAGAGGTTCCGCTCGGCTTTATTCTTACCGGAGAAGTTGCAGTTATTAAAGGCGGAAAAGCCACAAAACGACTCGCCACCGGTGATTTTATTGGGCTTTTTGAGACAAGTGACTGGCTTCTCACGCAACAAAAGCGCGAGATTGGTGACTGGACACTCAACGCAACTGCAGACACCGAGATTATTTATTTTGGGAGTTCGCAGTTACTTACCGATACAGCTGCACAGTTTCGTACCTACCTCACCCATATTGCTCGCAACGACGCAGTACCTCAGCCGATTACCGATTTAGAACTGCTCGATTGGGTGGCTAGTCATACTACCAAATCTCGGCTGAAGGACTATGCAGTTGTCATCAATACGCACATCTTGCCGAACTACATCCCCTATTTTCGTCACTTAGCCTACTTAGTTGAGATCGGTCGGATGTTTGTACTCGAGAAGGCCTATTCAACTGTTCCGAGTGCGTACCAAAAACTCATTTCTGCTGGCTGCGAAGTGATCCAGGTCAGAATGGAAACTGGCATGCCCTATGAGTACAGCGCCCAAAAAAGCGTTGAGATACTTTGGAATAAAGTGGTGGAAGAGCAACACCAACACGGTTTCAAACACCTCCTCATCATTTCAGATGGAGGCGATCTTCTCACATCCATCCCCTGGGATCGACTTCCCGGTGTTGCCATTGCTGGAGTTGAGCAAACCCAACGGGGCATTGCTCGTATTGAACATAGTGGTCACAAAATTCCGCCAATTGTGAGTGTGGCATCAAGTGGTATCAAAAAATTAGTTGAAGCTCAGTTTATTGCTCAGTCAGTTGTCGAAAAATTAAAGGAAATTGGCATCCCAACCCCTGGCCAAAAAGTGGGAGTGATTGGCATGGGAAGTATTGGTTCTACAGTTGTGGAACAGATGCTTGTGCAAGGTGCAGATGTTACCTACTACGACCCAATAGAACAACTCAACCCCCTCCTGCAAAACCGAGCTAAAATTTCACTTGACTCACTCATGAATGACAATGATGTCATTATTGGCACGACTGGAA
>CAILIB010000014.1 GCA_903834195.1 uncultured Candidatus Berkelbacteria bacterium
ATAGGGTTGTATGTGTTGATTATTTGAAACCAAACACATACTGGTTTGCTACTGAATCAGGCAATGACGCTGCAACAAATCGGCTTCTTGGACTCATTGCGAAGGAAAATAATATTCAGATTCAGCGAATCACTATTTCAAAGCGTGATTTCGATGATTTGCTCGGGTATTACGAACACCTCTTAAAGGATGAGCAGCAAAGAGGCATGGCCGCAGCAAAGAAGGTGATGGAAGAGGAGGAAGCTGCTAAAGTAGCAATTATTCCAACAGCTCCTAAAGTGGCTCGGGAAGGTATTCCTGAGCAGCCTAAAGCACAGGCAATTGCTGCGCCAGCACCTCCGGCCCCTGCTCCTGTTCCAGCGCCTATTCCTAAGCCAAAGATATCTGTTCCTGAAGAAGAAACCGCTGACGGTCCTCCAGGTGTAACATCACTTGATGAGCAAGCCGCTATTGTAACGGGTGAAGCAGAAAAGTCAGGTATTGCTGGGTTGTTCCAACGCTTTAATGCTTCAATTTCTGGTTCAGGTAAGGAAAAGAACGACTCAAATGAGGTAGAGGCTGAGCCAAATGAACCTGCAAAAATGAAAGCACCCGAAACTGGTGTGTCTTCACGTAGTGCTGCACTTCCTGCTGCATTGGTAACTCCTAGTCAAAACGTACCTCCAGCTCCGGCTCCTGCACCTACGCCTACTACAGCTTCTCCTGAGGTTGTGGCTGTTACACAGACAGCGGTAACTTCGGTACCAAAGACTGACGATGAAAACGGGGATATTGGAAAGCTGCTGGATCACCAAGTTGCAACCTTGGATGAAATGAAAGAAATCATTAAAAAGGGTTTTATTCCACGTATTGTTGCGGCGGTTATTTCATATGCTATTCACGAAAAAGCTTCAGACGTTCACATAGAAGCCTTTGATGATGAGGTGCGTATTCGGTACCGTATTGATGGTCAATTGCTTGATATTGTAAAGCTGCCAGCCGATGTGCACGCCGCAATGGTTTCGCGTATCAAAATCCTCTCTCGTCTGCGTCTGGATGAAACGCGCGTTCCACAAGATGGGCGTTTTGACGTGAACTTCAATAGTGCACAGGTAGACTTACGTGTTTCACTTATGCCGACAGTGCATGGTGAGAAAGTGGTAATGCGTATCTTAGACAAGTCTAAAGGAATCGCCAGTCTGGAAAAACTTGGTATTGATGGACTAGGATATGACAATCTGACAAAGGCAATTCAAAAACCGTTTGGAATTTGTCTCGCAACTGGGCCTACTGGATCAGGTAAATCGACCTCGCTGTATGCAATTTTGAACCGAATTGCGACGCCAAATGTAAACGTGGTGACGCTTGAGGATCCGGTTGAGTACGAAATGAAGGGGATTAACCAGGCTCAAATTCGGCCGAAAATTGGTTTTACTTTTGC
Organism: uncultured Candidatus Berkelbacteria bacterium; assembly: GCA_903834195.1. Taxonomy (GTDB): domain Bacteria; phylum Patescibacteriota; class UBA1384; order CAILIB01; family CAILIB01; genus CAILIB01. The sequence goes on from CAILIB010000014.1 coordinate 1,421, forward strand.
TGAAGGTCTTCGGTCTATTCTGCGTCAAGATCCAAACATTATCATGGTAGGTGAGATTCGCGATGGTGAAACCGCCAACATGGCCACTCAGGCAGCTCTTACAGGTCACTTAGTGCTTTCAACCTTACACACCAACGATTCATCTGGTGCAATCCCTCGTTTAACCAATATGGGAATTGAGCCATTTTTGATTGCATCTTCGTTGAACGTGGCACTTGGTCAACGGTTGGTGCGAAAAATCTGCCCAGACTGTAAGAAAGAAATTAGTCTTCCACCAGGGTTTAAGGCTCAGATTGAAAAGGATATCGAGATTATTCGTAATCTTAACCCGATTGATGCTAAGCGTATTCCGCCACAATCAAAGTTCTTCCAAGGAATGGGTTGCGCAACTTGTAACGGTAAAGGGTATATGGGACGGATGGGTATTTATGAAGTACTTATGATGTCTGAAGCAATCGAAGATCTTACGCTTGCACATGCTTCAAATGAACAGGTTCAACAGCAAGCACAGAAAGAGGGAATGCTGACAATGTATCAAGATGGCTTACTGAAAGTAATTAATGGGGTAACTACGTTGGATGAGGTCCTGCGCGAAACCTCCTCGCGGTGATATACTAAAACTATATGTTAAACACTTCTACATTTTCACCAGAACTTACAGCGATCTTGGATTATGCCATCTCCAAGAATGCTTCTGATATTCACTTGACAGCGGGCAGTGCTCCGTCCATTCGTGTTGATGGTCAGCTCCAACTTCTAGATGGAAAAGTATATACAGCAGCTGAGAATGATCATCTTGTTGGGGCATTTATTGGTCAGGAAATGTATGGACGTATTGCGCATGATCGTAAGGAACTCGACTTCTCATTTGCCTACAACGAACTTCGTTTTCGGGCAAACGTGTACTACCAAAAGGGAACACTTAGTCTGAGTCTTCGTTTGTTACCTCGCTTGAATTCAGATATGGCCACACTTGGTCTGCCGGCTATTACTACTAAGTTACTCGATCATAACCAGGGTCTGATTATTGTCTGTGGGCCTACAGGTCATGGAAAATCTACTACCTTGGCAGCTATGATCAATCAGTTGATTACTGAGCGTCGTAGTCACCTTATTACAATTGAAGATCCAATTGAGTATATCTTCGAACATAAGAAGGGGATTGTGTCTCAGCGTGAAGTTGGTACAGATACTCCATCTTTCGGTTCTGCGCTTCGATCAGCACTGCGTGAAGATCCGGATATTGTGCTCTTGGGTGAAATGCGTGACCAGGAAACCATGGAAGCAGCGCTTCAAATGGCTGAAACCGGTCACTTGGTTTTGACAACGCTTCATACCAATTCTGCTGCTCAAGCACCAGATCGTATTATTGACGTATTTCCTACCCATCAACAGGGCCAGGTTCGCGTGCAGATTTCAGACGTTCTCATTGGTGTAGTCGCCCAACGTCTTCTCCCTCGTATTCAGGGTGGTCGGGTACTTGCTACTGAGGTAATGGTTGCAAACTCTGCAGTACGCAGTTTGATTCGTGATGGAAAAACACACCAGTTGCCAAACATTATTCAAACCTCAGCTTCAGAAGGAATGCTTGGTTTAGACAAGAGTCTTGCTGAGTTGGTAAGTCGGGGAGAGGTGGCAATTGATGATGCGCTTGCATGGTCTCTCGATCCAAAGGCTCTCAAGATGATGATTTACTAATATGACTTTCCCAGTGAGCGACTTTCTTCGTCAAATCCTTCGTTACTCACTCACCGTACCAGTAAGTACGCCTTGTTCTGTTACTCAGATTTTCCTCGAAATTCATCCCACTGAAAAAGTCATAGAATAATATGCTACAGAACTATAACTACCGAGCTCGTAACGCCCAAAACCAGATTGTAACTGGCTTGGTTCAGGCTACGAGTGTTGAAGTAGCAAAGAAGGCGTTGCAGAAATCTGGACTTACCCCGGTAACGGTTAGCCTTCCTCGGTCACTCGCAGATTTCGTGCCGTTTGTAGGTCGTGTGAGTTTAAAAGATCGCACTATGTTTGCTCGTCAGTTGGCAACAATGATTGATGCAGGTTTAACGCTTTCTCAAGCAATGCGTTTAATGATTCGTCAGAGTAAAAAGGGGAAGTTTCGTTCTGTTATGGAAGCAATTCTGAACGATATTCAGGACGGATTTAGTTTTTCAACTGCGTTATCCAAGTTTCCTGATGTATTCGACAATATTTTCATTAACGTTGTCCGTTCTGGTGAAGCAACAGGAAAACTAGAAATTGTGCTGAATCAGTTGGCTACAAACATGGAAAAGGATGTGAAGGTGCGAGGTAAGATTAAGGGTGCAATGATGTATCCAGCATTTATTATCTTCGCAATGGTTGTAGTGGCAATTATCATGTTGACCAAGGTTATTCCGCAGTTGAGTGACGTGTTTGCAAATTCTGGTCAGCAACTTCCAATTACAACTCGTTCACTCCTTATGCTTTCGGCATTCTTTACCCATGATTTGTTATTCGTTATATTGCTCGCTGTAGTGTTTGTATTTGCAGTACGGTACTTTTTGCGAACTCCATCTGGGATTCATTTTTCAAGTGTAATTGGATTAAAAATCCCGGTTTTCGGCAGTATTAATGTTCAGTCTAGTATGGCTCGATTTGGTCGGTTACTAGGTATGTTGCTCAATTCAGGTGTCCCGTTGCTTGAAGCGCTTAAGCTTGTGAACGATTCATTTACGAACGTACTGTATCGAACTGCAGTGACAAATGTTGCACAACAAGTAGAGCGCGGTATACCAATGAGTGTGCCAATTTCTCAGAATCCTATTTTCCCAGTTATGGTTGGTCAAATGGTGTCAGTAGGTGAACAAACTGGAAAAATGGATGAAGTTATGACGCGTATGGCTGAGTATTATGACTCAGAGGTAGATGTTAAAGTGAACGGTCTTTCAAGTCTTATTGAGCCGATGGTGATCGTTATTCTCGGTATAGGTGTTGCCTGGCTCGTTGTTGGAATCTTGCTGCCAATCTACCAAATCAGTAGTGCTGGCGGATAAAAAATTTCCACCTGTTGACGTACTTCATCAGTGGCTTATAATAGTAGTATCAACTCTTAATATATCTAACAAAGGAGGAACTCATGGAGAAATCCATGTATCGGAAGCAGGGCTTTACGCTCATCGAGCTTCTGGTTGTAATTGCGATCATTGGTATCTTAGCGGCTCTCGTTGTAACTCAACTTGGAACTGCTCGTACAAAAGCACGTAACGCCTCTGCAAAGAGTGACATTACTGAAGCTGGTAAGGCAATTGAAGCCTTTAAGTCAGATGACCAGAACACAACAGGAGCTGTCATTGCCTCTGTTGCAGCAGCAGCTGCTGTAACTGTTGGTGGAGCCCTTGGTGGTGATCAACTTGCACAGGCAACTGGCGCAAACTTCCTCAAGATTTTCACAGGAAAAGTTAAAGTTGACACTGCAAACGCAGCAAGTGACAGTGCATTTGCACTTAGCCTTCTTCAGTCACAGGGAACTAATCAGACCTATGGTTATGCTTCTCACTCACGTCCTGCAACAGCTACTTGGACTGGAATGCTTGATTCCTCAACAGGAACCTACACAGGAGCATATACAGTTTGGACTACGCTTGATCAGTCTGATCCTTCAGTATCCTCAACAACTGCTATTTTCCAAGACTACAGTGGAAATACGAGCATTGTGAATACATTAAGTACTCCTTAATACTGTTCGATTATAAAAAACACACTCATTACGGGGTGTGTTTTTTATATTACTGTAGATTATAGTGGTCGTATTGCATGTAGTATGTAGAGTAATGATTTACTGTCTTTTTCTTCCTTGGCTAATAAACTAGTAAATTTCTTAGTATACTGAGCAGATTTTTTAGTGTTTCCTAACTGTGCTTGTGTAAGGCTAAGTGTTTCTAGGGTAGGTATTGCAACTGGATATCGTTCTAATATTGCTTCTAACAAATCGTTTGCTTCTTTAAAAGAGTTATTTTGATAGTACGCTTCAGCAAGTCGTTGAAATCTCCAGTAGGTATACATAATTTCTTGACATAAATGAGGTGGTTCCTCATACGTAATGTGAAGAAAAGTTGAAAGGATTTGAAGTGCTTCAGTTGTGCGATTATGGCGCAAGTAAAATTCCCCAGTTTTCCATAGGATCATTGGATTGTCAGGAAAATCTAATAATGCCGTTTCGATGATTTTTTCAATTCCATGATCTTCACCATCAATTATTCTAAAGTGAATGAGCCAACCAAGTGCATGTGCTGCCATATCTGCGTAGAGTTTTTTTTGCCATTCTGAGCGTAAAAACTTGTGAATAATGTCTTCTGCTTCTGAGAACCTTTTTAGGCTTATAAGTGACATTGCATAGTGGAAAAGTACAGCGCAGTCATTCGGAAATTTTAGTAAGTCCTTTTCAAGTAACTTTGAGTAGTATAAGAATTTCTTGTTTTCTGCTTCTTTAGTTAACATTGGCCTATCTTCTAAGATGAAGAGTTGAATATTTCGCGCTTTAAACGAGCCAATTATAAGTTGTTCGTGAACTGTGTGAATAAAGTAGATATCTGGATGCTTTCGAAAAAGGCTTGTACGATGTAATATCTGAGCGTTTACTTCGACAGATCTGTATTCGGTAAGAAAGCAGCCAACATCCTCATGTGCTCCTGAAACGAGTATTCGGAGGCGTTGACCTAAGTCTTCAGGTACAATATCTCCAGCATCAAGACGAAAAATCCAATCTCCTGTAGCTTTTTCAATAGCGAAGTTTCGAGCTGCAGAATAATCATCTACCCAAGTAAAATCATAAATGTTTTTAGTAAACTTGGCTGCAATTTCCTTAGTTGTATCAGTAGATCCAGTGTCAACAATGACTATCTCATCTACCCATGGGGCGACACTCTCCAGACACCGTTCGAGGAATTTTTCCTCGTTTTTTACGATCATGGTTAGGCTGATTTTCTGCATTTCTTTTCTCAGAACACGTACTGAGGTTGATTAGGCTAAATAATTTATTTGTATCCTTGGAAGAATATCTTTAACTATGATATCATTAAACTATAAATTAATAAGTCAATGGGGGCAGGCTTTGAAACACAATGTTTATGCTGCAAATAGTTACAAGTCACAGGGCTTTACGCTCATCGAGCTTCTGGTTGTAATCGCGATCATTGGTATCTTAGCGGCTCTCGTTGTAACTCAACTTGGAACTGCTCGTACAAAAGCACGTAACGCCTCTGCAAAGAGTGACATTACCGAAGCTGGTAAGGCAATTGAAGCCTTTAAGTCAGACGACTTAAATACTGGTGGACGTGTTATTGCATCTGTTGCTGCTGCAGCTGCTGTAACTGTTGGTGGTGCCCTTGGTGGTGATCAGCTTGCACTATCAGTTGGTACAAATTTCAACAATATTTTCACAGGAAAACTTAAAGTAGATACCGCAGCAGCAGCAAGTGACAATACATTTGCACTTGATTTTTCACAGTCACAGGGAACTAATCAGACGTATGGTTACGCCTCTCACACACGCCCTGCAACAGCTACTTGGAGTGGAATGCTTGATTC